>JACRMR010000026.1 GCA_016214895.1 candidate division KSB1 bacterium | reverse complement strand
GTAGCAGCCGACGTGAGGAGAATCAGAGCCTCAAAAAGAAGCGGCATGAGGCCAATGAACTGGCTAGGCTCGTGGGCGTTCCGAAGTCGTGCGTGCGGCATAGTCGAAAAGAGCTTGGTGTTGACAACCCGTTGAGGAGATTGGCTCCGTCGCGTTGCAGAGGCATGATTTGGTGAAGGCAGGCATGGTCATGGCTGCCTATCCCGCTTGGCAGGTTTGTCTGGTTCACAGAACCAAAGGCGCGGCGAGCACGCAGGGCTTTGGAAACAACCAAAGCGCTATGAAAAATCCAATGGACCTTCCGATTCTCAATCCGCACGCCGCCGGGGTCGATGTGGGCAGCGAGAAATTCTTTGCCTCCGTCGGGGGCAAGGAACCCAAGGTGTTTCTGACCGTCACCGAACAAATGCGCGAACTCTGCCGGCATTTCCAAGCCGAAGGGGTGCGCACGGTGGCGATGGAGGCGACCGGAGTTTATTGGATCAATCTTTATGGCGCGCTGGAGGCGGCGGGGTTTGAGGTGGTGGTGGTCAATGGTGCCCACTGCCGTAACTTCCCGGGACGCAAGACGGACATGAAGGATTGCCAGTGGCTGGCGGTGCTGCACGCGCACGGTCTGTTGACCAGCGGGTTCGTTCCCCCGGCGGACCTCCGGCGGCTGCGGGATTATCTGCGAGTGCGGGAAGACCTGGTGGGCATGGCGGCCCAGCATGTGCAGCACATGCAAAAAGCGCTGGACCGGCTCAACGTGAAACTGCATGTGGTCATCAGCGACATCACCGGCGCCAGCGGCCGGAGAATCATCGAGGCCATCCTGGGCGGGCAAAGGGATCCCGAGAAACTGCTGGAGTTGTGCGACGAGCAGATTCTCAAGACCAAACGGGCCGCCGTGTTGGAATCCCTGCGGGGACTGTGGCGCCAGGAACACCTCTTTGCGCTGGAGCTGGCTTGGGAGAGCTACCACGGCTACCAGAAACAGATCGCCCGGTGCGATGAGCAGGTCGCCGCAGTGATCCACCAAATGCGCACGGGCAAACCCAAGCCCGAGTTGGGGCCGACCAAGGAGTTGCGGCATAACGCGCTGGACATTGACGATCTGCAAGGGAGCATGGCGCAGATTTACGGCAAAGACCTGACCCGGCTGCCGTGCCTCAACCCATCCACCGTGGCCATGTTGCTGGCCGAAATCGGCACGGACATGAGCCGCTGGAAGGACTGGCGGCATTTCGGCAGTTGGCTGGCGGTGGCCCCGTGCAGCGCGCAGAGCGGCCAGCGGCGACGGCGGGAAAAACGGTATCTGAGCCAGGCCGGCCGGATCCTATGTCGAGCGGTGCAATGCATGGCGGTGGGCAAGCACACGTGGCTGGCCAGTTTCTACCGGAGAATACGGGCCAAGCGAGGCGCGAAGGTGGCGATCAAGGCCACGGCCTACAAACTGGCCAAGCTGATCTACTTGGTGCTGACCCAAGGTTGGGAATACGTCGAGCAAGGCATTGCCAAGTATCAGGAGCGAGTGCGCGAGCAACAACTCAAAGCGCTGCAAAAGCTGGCCAAGGCATTGGATTATGTCGTCCTTCCCAAGACACTCGCGACCAACTGAACCCAAACCAACTGCACATTTCAACGAACAACCGTTCATTGGCAGGCTCCATATTCCTCGGGAATCAAAGCTCCCAAGTTCAGAATGAGCCTGCCAATGAACGGATTTGTAAACTGCTGTGGCGAAGTCGGTACTGGCTTTTCTAAAAAACGACATTTTCGGCAGTTTCGGGAGTTCATTGGCCTCATGCCGCCCCGCCTCGGGGCTCGGATTCTCCTCACGTCGGCTGCTACCGTTGTGCTCCCGGAGCGTCATCTCCCGCGCAATGGGCCGGCCTTCCATCGACCAGTGGTCCTGCGTGCAGGCCAGCGAATGACTTTGGGTGGTGGGCGAAATCCTCGCGCCAACGCCGATGAAGCCGGTGTTTGCGCCGCGTAGCGCGTAGGCATTGAAACCCACCTGGCCGCCGTTGAAGTTGGCGATCCGCCCACCGCGCGTGCGACCGTAGCCCAGCGCGAGGCCCAGCGTGTAATCGGCCTGGCCCGGCTGAATCCAGACCGG
>JACRMR010000025.1 GCA_016214895.1 candidate division KSB1 bacterium | reverse complement strand
CGCGGTGGAGACCACGGTCGAAGCCACGCCGAGCCTGAACGCCGCCGTGATCACGGAGTACGCGCTCGCGCAGAACTTCCCGAATCCGTTCAATCCGTCCACGAGCATTGTGTTCGACATGGTGGACGCCGGGTTCGTGAGCTTGAAGGTTTACAACACGCTGGGCCAGGAAGTGGCGGCGGTGGTGAATGGCAGCATGGAAGCTGGCCGTCACGTCGTGACGTTCGACGCGGCGAATCTGCCCAGCGGCATGTACCTGTACCGCCTCGAGACCAACGGCTTCAGCGCGCAGCACAAGATGTTGCTGATGAAGTAATTCCCTTGGTGAGTTGACGTCGGCGAACCCGTCGTCAACCGCTAAGTTCCGAGGGCACGGCCGAAATGGCCGTGCCCTTTTGTTATTGCTTGAGTAATTGCAGGTTAAGCCACCCCGGGGAGCGGAAGGTGACCGACAGGCTGCGATTCCGGGTGTGAAAACACGGCTTGACTTTGGCAGGGTTCCGGAGTATCTCCTAAACAGGGGCATAAGTCCAGAACCTCGTCGGTCTCGGCACAGGCCGTGGACGCCGAAACCACCTGACAGAGGGGCCTGAGGGCGACGAGACGATCTTCGAATACAGGAAGTTGTGCTGATGAAGTAGCGGGGTGGACGCTGGCGGCGCCAAACAACAAGCGGAGCGGGTCAGTGCCCGCTCCGCTTTCTGTTTTGACATGCCAATGGCCTGAATCGAGGGATACTACCTCACGCGGAGGAATCTCAACGCATCGGGGAAGCGCCGGGCCCAGGCGGACTCGTGATGCCGGCCCGGGAGGTCAATGACCAGATGGACATCAGCACCCTTGACGGACAGCAGCTTGGCCATGCGCTCGGTGGCCGCGACGAGCCGCCGGGAGCGCGCGCGCAATCCGGGAAACTCGTCACCGCCGCAATCGAGATAGATGCGCTGTCCCGCGAGCTCACGCAACTCCGCATGCTCGAAGATCTTTCCGCCGGCAAACAGCAAACTGGAGCTCATGGCTCCGACGAGGCCAAACACGTCGGGACGAGTCAACCCGGCATAGACCGAGATGAGTCCGCCCATCGACGATCCCAAGATTCCGGTGGCGGACGCGTCAGGGCGAGTGCGAAACGCGGTGTTGACGGCGGGAATCACGGTATCGACCATGAAGCTCAGGTAGCGGTCACCATCGCCGCCGGCGTTTGCGAAGGCATCGTGCCACGGACTGTACTCGAACAGGCGGCGTCGGCCGGAGTTGGGAATGCCGACGATGATGAACTCGATTTGCTCTTCGACGGCCAGTCGCTCGCAGGATTCGTCGATCTGCCATTCCCCGGCATACGCAGTGACGGCGTCGAACAGGTTCTGACCGTCGTGCATGTAAATGACCGGGTAGCGGCGCTGCGAATCATGGCGGTAACTCGGCGGAAGATACACGAGCAGATCGCGGTAGTTGTCGAGTTGCGGCGAGTAGATGTCCTTCAAAGTGCGGACATCGCCGGTGACAGTATGGCGCGGCAGAAACGCGGCCGCCGCCGGATTCAGGTCGTTCCATGATTCGATGGTAAGGACCACGGGCTCATCGACTTCGTCGGCCATCCACTGGTGATCCGGCGCCGGCGTCCCGTCGAGGTTGCATTCGGCGGTCTCCCACGAGCCACGCGTGATCTTGAACTTAGTCTCCGCCGTATCCAATGGAATCACGAGCCGAAACGCGGTGTTACCCGTCGGACTGAGGCGATAGCTCGGATTTGAAGGGTGCCACGCGTTGAAGTCGCCGCACGCGAACAGTTGGGCGTCGGCGGGCGTCCCGCGCGGGACTTCGACGTGCAGCACAAGTTGACGGCGTGCGGGATTGCAGGGCGGATCAATCATGAGTGAATGTAAGCTCACGGCACCCTCGCGGGTGCCGTTGGTGTAGTTGTGATTTCGAGGCGCCCTGTCCGGGTCAGGTTGCCGACTTCAAGCCGAGCCGATTGCCTTCAGTCTGGGCCCAATATTCGAGAATGCCGCGGTAGTGCGCGGTGAACTCGTCGTGTTCATGCGCGGGAAAGGAGCGCCGAATCCGCTCGACCAAGACCGCATCCCACTCGGGGCCGGTGAAATACTCCAGCGCGGCCTCATCAACGTGCGCAAGATGTTTGGCGCAGAATTCTTCGAACTTGTCTGTCTCGAAATAGTCACGTTCGAGCTGATTGTACTGTTTAACCTTTTCACTAAAGGCGATGTCCCGGTCGGCGATCTTGAAGTATTCACGCATGTTCATGTCGAGCCGCATCTTGCGGTTCGTGGCCGCGCAGAAGACCGTCCAACGAATGAGCGCTTTGATGGCCCACGGGAAGTAGTAGTGCAGGCTGATCAACGATGTGTCGGGCGTGGCATTCGCATAGTCGATGGGGTAGGCGACGCCCTTTTTGATCAAGGCTTCACACGAATTGTATTCCCAACCGAAGCAGGCGTTGATGAGACGCGTGAGATCGGTGACGTACCGGCCTTCGCTCTGGGTGAGGAATTTGTGATCGATGACGTATCGCTTATGCAGCGGCTGCGACGGGTCGTACTTCATGGCGATGACCTGCGGCCCGCAACCGAGACAACGTACGAACACATCGAAATCCTTGACTCCCGCCTGCACATGCATGGTCTCTTCGCCGGACGCGTCGTAAGCGCGGTGCAATTCCTCGCTGTTGTTGCAGCGGACGACGCCGCGCCAGCCGCCGCCGTTGTAGGGTTTCAGGAAGACGGGATAGCCGCCGACCGCCTGGGCAACATCGTCAAGCTTGAACATGCGGTGGTAGTTCTCGGCGGTGACTCGCGCGCGCTCGTCGCCGGGCGGGAGTTGCTTCTGCGGGACGAGCCAGGTCTCGGGGATTTTGTACCCCAGGCGGATCATCACGCAGTAGGCGGAATGTTTCTCCATCGCCTGAAATGTGAACGGGTTATTCACGAGATACGTGTCGTGCATCAGGCAGGCTTTCTTCTGCCATTCGCGCACGGTCATATGCCAATAGCCGAGGCGATCGATGATCAAGTCGTGCTTTACCGGCTGCCGCAGATTGAACGGCTCGATGGAAAGCCGCTCGGTCTCGAATTGAATGCGTTGTTTAGCGACCGGAAGCGAGAGCTTGAGTCGTTTCAGCACCGTTTCGTAGGCGAGCGGCCACGAATACTCGTTGCCGAGCAACAGGCCGATGCGTTTGGTGATAACGGCGGGGGCGGCGGCGGGCTTGGCACGTTTCGCCGCGGCTGGTGATTTCTGACTCTCCGCCGGCTTCGCGGCTTTCGCGGATTTCTTGGGTGGCATGGTCACTCCGAATGCTGATCGCCGGTGTTACAATACGGCACGAAATGCGAAGGCAAGAGCTCACTCCATCACGGAAACATAATGCCGAATCATCGCGCGCCAAGTGGGCCAGTCGTGCGGCCACTCGTGTCCCCAGAGGCTGAGGTGATGGGAAATGGCTTTGGCATCGAGCAGCCGGGACATCTCGATGGTGCCATCGATGCAGTTGCCTTCCCACGCGCCTTGTCCGACGACCAACGCGATCTTGATGCGGCGAATTTGCTCCAGCGTAGTGTGGTCATGGATGCCGGGCAAGTAGTCTTTCGGCGAATTGAAATAGACTTCGTCATCATAATAGCCGAACACCCGCTCGCGGACATCGTAGTTGCCGGACATGGCGATGACGTGACTGAACTCGTGGGGAAACTTCAGCGCGAAGTTCAGGGCATGGTAAGCGCCGAAGCTCACGCCCGTGCCGGCCATTTGCACAGCGGACGACTGGCAGTGCTGGCGGACGAACGGAACGACCTCGTTGATAATGTAGCTCTGATAGTCGTTGTGCCGCCGCGCGCGCCAGCTCGGATGCACATCGTAGTTGAACCAGCTCTCCCAATCGTTCCCGTCGGGGCAGAAGACCTTGATCTTCCCGGCGTCAATAAACGGAGCGAGCGTCTCGATCATGCTGAAGTCTTCGTACTCAAAATAGCGGCCGCGCGCGCTGGGGAAGACGAGCAATGGCCGGCCGTAATGGCCGTAGAGCAGCAGGTCCATTTCCCGGCCCAGCGATGGGCTATACCACTGGTGATGTTCGCGGTGCATAATGATGAATCGAACGACGAAAGGTGAAGACGGAGAATACCGCCGCCAATTCCGGGTGGGTATCGTGCGTCAACTGAGCGGGACTCGCAGGTCGCGTACGGCGGCGCGGGCTTGTTGCCGAAATCGGAATCCGCCGAGCGGGGACTGTGTCCCCGCTGGAATTGACGGCAGTCAAACTCCGTTGTGCTTCAATCGGCATCAAATGCCTCAGATTCCGGCCGCGCGCGGACGCCCGGCTCGGCGAGCGCCATTCAGCAACAAGCCCGCGCGGCGCTACTGCACGCTGCTCTGCCATTCGGCGACGAGGCTCTCGACGACTCCTTCGAGCGAGCCGGATTTCTCGAAAGCTTTACGCTGGCGGGAGTAACTCCCATCGCGATTCAGCATGAGCTCGATTCGCTCAAGCTCGCCGGTGGAATCTTGTGTTGCGGCGAATGGACGCAAGGTTGCGAGCAGTTCGCGGATGTCATCGCGGAACGGGCGCGTTTGGCCGTGATCGTCATAGATCACGTCGCCGTCGAGTCCGTAGCGCGCGGCGCGCCACTTGTTTTCCTTGATGCTCCAGTATTTGTGAATCGGCAGCTCATCGCCGAGGTCATACAGGTGATCGAGCCAGACGACGAGGGCCTGGATCATGGCGGTGATTGCGAGTACGTCCTCGAAATCAGGAGTTCCGTCGCAGACGCGGATTTCGATCGTGCCGAAGCCGGGATGCGGCCTGACATCCCACCAGATTTCGCGGATGGATTTGATCGCACCGGCTGTAATCAGAGTGCGCATGAAGCGTTGGAATTCGGCCCAGTTCAACATGCGGTGGGGCAGGCCGGCGGTCGGCATAACTTCGAAGATCTTCACGCGGCAGGAGGCGAGTCCCGTATCTTCACCGGCGAAATAGGGTGACGCGCAGGAGAGCGCGAGCAGATGGGGGAGAAAGGTGGTGATCGCATTCAGAAATGCAATGGCTTTCTCGCCGGACGCCACGCCGACGTGAACATGCAGGCCCATAATCATCGCACGGCGGACCGGCCACTGCATGCGGTGCACGAATTCCTGATAGCGCTCGTTTTTGGTGATGCGCTGTTCGCCCCAAGTGGCGGTGGGATGGGTGCCGACAAAGGTGGTGGTATAGCCGATTTTCTCCGCAACCCGCTGCACTTCTTTGATTTTGGGCAGCATGTCGGCGCGAACTTCCTGCACGGTCCGGCACGGCTTGGAGATGACCTCGATGATAGTCTCAAGCAGCTCCGGCTTGGCGTAATGGGAGTCGGGGAAGTGCTCCAGAATCGCGGGCGCGGCGTTGACCATTCGCCAGGACTTGGGATCGACGAGGGCCAATTCACACTCGACACCGATGGTCGGTTCAGGCGAGCCATGGAAGACGATGCTCATCAGTCGAACGGGGTTTAGCTGCCGTGAGGCGGGTGAATCCGGGCCCGGCCCGCGCCCGCGGGCCGTACGGGAAGCGGCGAGGACCTTGCAAGTGTCTCACCTTGAAAATAAAGACAATCCCTCAATAAAACAAGCCTCGCCGAGAAACTCGACGAGGCTCTTCCCTCAAACCAAGGAGATTGGACCACAACACACCAGGGCCACGCCCCGGCTACTCACGCATCATTTACTTGAGCAGCAACATCTTTTTCTGGTCAGTGAATCCACTGGCTTCGAGGCGATAGAAATACAGGCCCGACGGCAAGTTGGATCCGCTGAATTGCACGGAGTGATTACCGCGGGGCAGGGAACTGTTGAGGAGCGTGGCGACCAACCGGCCGCTGATGTCAAAGACGGTCAAGTGAACGGTCCCGGCTTCCGCGAGGTCGAAGCGAATGCGGGTCTCCGGGTTAAACGGGTTCGGGAAGTTCTGGGCCAGTGCGTAGCCCTCTGCCACCGCGCCCGCGTGGGGGGTCACGCTTTCACTGGCGATCTCGGCGCGCGCGCCGCCGGTCTCGACGGAGAACAGCCGATAGGTGTAGCTCACGCCGTTTAGGAGTTCGCCGTCGGTCCAACTGTACTGGTGCCCGCTGGCGGAGTTCCCCTGGCCGGCCACTGAGGCCATGACGACATTATCGCGCTCGATTTCAAAGCGGTCGTTGTTGCTTTCGGACCGTGTGCTCCAATTCAGCGTGACCTGGCCGTCACCTGCGACGGCATCGAAGGCGCCAAGTTCAACGGACAGGACGCGCTCGAAGCTGACGCAGATGCAGCCATCGCCGCGGATCTCCAGCCAGAACCAGCCATCGGTCCAATTCCAGTTACCGCCGAAGAACTCTTCAATGTAGGTGGCCGGGTAGCAGTTGACGAGACACGGATTCGTAGCGCCCAGACAGCCCAGCCGTTTCTGTACGACGGGGAACTGGCCTTCGGGAATGCCCCAGATGCGGATGCGGGAGCTGGATTCAGGGCAGAGCTGGATGCACTGCGCCGTGCCGAAATCTCCGGGGAAGTTGAACACAGCATCGCTGGGGTCGCAGAGCAGTTGTCCGCGAATCTCTCCGCCCGGAAAGGCTGAGGAGTGGATATTCACATAGAGGCTGTCGTGATAGAGTCGGCTCATGTCCTCGGCGGGAATCCCCCAGGCGCCGGCAATCAGGCCGGCCGGGGCACTGAATCCGTGGCGGACCGGACCGGCAACACCTGCGGGAGCGGTATGAATGTGAGAAACGGTGTAGCTTCCGATCAAGCCGCTGTACGAACCGGAATAGTAAAGCGTATCACAGTCAGCACTTACGGTGGCTTCGAAGATCCCACTCGCCGGGCTGGCATTCGGAGGTGCTTCCTGCAAGCCATCGAGGATCGCGAGCCATCCGTGATCGTAAGCATACGCGGCGGTGGCGACGATGGAAATGGCCAACACCATCATAATCTTTAGCTTAGTCGTCATGCGAAACTCCTTCGGGTTGCTGTTGCTGCTGGTCAGAGACTGGCGTGGGGTTGCCGAGGGGTGTATCCCGCTCTAATCGCTAATCGGACAAATATTATCCTATTCAGCTTATAGCAAATATATTGCGTGGAAGACGCATCCGCAATAGACCCAGCGAAAGTGTCGGTAATTTATTAAATCGTCCACATCAGATTTTACAACAGGTTGCAAAAAGAGACAGGACCACTAAGGGGTCCTGTCCTCGAAGAATGCCTCTGTCCCGCCGCTGAATCAGGGATCAGATGCCGAACGGATTCACGGGTTTGCCGGTGACGCCCATCAGCACGGATTTGGTTTCGAGGTAAGCGTCCATGGTCTCCAATGCCATCTCCCGGCCGTGTCCGGACTGCTTGTACCCACCGAAGGGGAGGCCGGGAAGGGCGGTGTTCGGAGTGTTGATCGTGACGATCCCGGACTTGATGGCGCGCACGAACTTGGTCGCGCGAACGAGGTTCTGCGTCCATAGGGTCGCGGCGAGTCCGAAGTCAACGCCGTTGGCCATCGTGATGGCTTCGTCGTCGGACTTGAATTTGGAAATCACGACGACCGGGCCGAAGATTTCTTCCTGAATGCAGCGCGCGGAATGCGGCAAATCGGTGATGACGGTGGGCGCGAAGAAATTGCCGCGTGCGAGCGGGCCGTCGGCAAGTCGTTGGCCGCCCGTTAGAATCGTGCCGCCTTGCGCGATCGCCGAGGCCACAAACGACTCCATCACCGCCAGGCGCTCGGGGTGCACGAGCGCGCCGACATGCGTATGCTTGTCGAGCGGATCGCCGACGCGCAATTTTTTCGCGGCTTCGACGAACTTCTCCACGAAGGCGTCATAGAGGGACTCATGGACGTAGATGCGGCTGCGGGCCTCGCAAGATTGTCCGGCGCCATAGAAGATTGAAAACAGCGAGCCGAGGACTGCATCGTCGAACACGCAATCTTCGAGTACGATGGCGGGGGACTTGCCGCCCAGTTCGAGCGTGAGCCGCTTCATGGAATTGGCGGCTTGTTTGGCGATGCTCTTGCCCGTGGCGGTGCCGCCCGTGAAGGAGATCTTGTCCACCAGTGGATGCGCGACGAGCGCGGCTCCCGCTTCGGGACCCGTGCCGTTAATCAGGTTAACGGTACCTTCGGGGATGCCGGCTTCGTGCAGAATCTCGACTAAGGCCTTGGCGGTGACGGGCGTCCACTCGGCGGGCTTCAGCACAACGGTGCAGCCGGCGGCCAGCGCGGGCGCGAGTTTCCATGCCGCCAGCATCAAGGGATAATTCCACGGGGTGATCGCGCCGACGACGCCGACCGGCTCTTTGAGCGTATAGCCGAAGTATGCCCCATGCAGCGGCGGGACACTGCCGCCGGCTTTGGTTGCCGCTCCGGCGAAGAATTCGAAGTCCTCGATGGCCTGACGAATTTCGCCGACGACGTGGGCGGCGACCTTGCCGTTGTTGCGGCTTTCGGCGAGGCTCAACTCCTCGACGCGGGACTCGAGCAACTGCGCGGCCTTGAAGAGTATTTTTGTGCGCTGTGAAGGAGCGGAGCGTCCCCACTTGCCGTCAAGCGCGGCACGTGCGGATTTGACCGCGAGCTCCACATCCGCGGAATCGGAGCGCGCGGACTCGCCGAGCGATTCGTTCAGCGCGGGATTGATGATCGGCAACGTCCGGCCGGATTGCGCGGGGACGTGTTTACCGTTGATGATGTTGGAGTAGAAGAGGTCGGACATGGGGGGGGAGCTATTGCCAGTGAAGCAGAATGGTCGTGCGTATCGTATGAGCAGTGTTCTCAACCACAGCAGAGGATTGATATCCATCTCCCTCTACAATACTGCTGATCGAAAATGTAACGCTCCCCATTGCGTCATTTTCTCCGATGGGATCATAATCCCAAAGATCAACTCTGTAGCCGAGAGTCCATCCTGTAATCGAGCGAGGTGGAGTTACTGTCCAGCCGACCGGAAGACTCGTCGGTGCCAGATTGTCGTAGTAGGTGCTGGTCCAAATACTAGAACCTGCCTGAGACAAATTCAAAAACAAGTCAGGCCCGTCGGTTAAGTCCCATCCAGCACCGCCACCGTCGCTGAATGGCATTGCCTGCACATTTATGCCGGTAAGCGAGACCGTCCCCGGTGTTATTTCAAGAGCTTGACGGGCAGTGTCAGTTCTGCTCGTTGAAGATTGCACAGCGACCAGTGTGACAACATAACTTCCAAAAGTGCTGAAGCTCAGTTGAGGACTCGATTGGATAGAGGATCGTCCGTCGCCGAAGTCCCATTGAAATTGATCGGCGTTCAAAGAAGCATTGTTGAATGTCAATGTTGCCGGCGTAACCAGAGCCCCTGACACGGAAAAGACGGCATCGGGGCCGGGCGTCCCCGGATCGTCCGAGCTATCGCTTCCACAGCCGATCAGACACAAAACCGAAATTGTGCTCAAGAACACTGTGCTCAACTTCATTGACGATTCTCCTTCTTATGTGATCTGCGGTCCCGGGAATGAAGCAGCGGGGCACGTGAAGAATGCGGACACGGACCGCCGCCAGCAAGACATTTAACTATTGACGACCGGCGCACCGCTTTCCCACTCGCTTCTTAGCAGGGAGAAGATCACGCGGTCGTGCCAGACGCCTTTAATCAGCAGGGTTTCGCGGAGGACGCCTTCGCGGGCAAAGCCGCTGCGGTGGAGGGTGCGCATCGCTCCGGTATTGAAGGCTCCGGTCATGGCCTCGAGGCGATGCGCGCCGCGTTCAATGAAGAGGAATTCCCGCAGCGCGTGCAGTGTTTCGGAGCCGTAGCCCTTTCCGCGCAACTCCGCGGGACCGATCAGCCCGCCGACTTGATAGACATCGGGACTGTCGGGACCGGTGCGCTGCACGAGCATCCAGGTGCCTTCGCCGATCGGGCGACCATCGGCCTTCAGTTCGAGGATGTAAACCCCGGCATATTCCAGCTCTGCATCGGTGTCGAGCCACAAGCCGAATTCCTCGGCGAATAGATCGGGGTGCGCGGTGTTAAACTGCAAGCCGTCGTAGAGGGCCGACGTCTCGGGATGCGAGTACCAGTTGTAGAGCAGCGGGATATCATCTGCTGTGGCCGGGCGGAGTCGCAGCCGCTCCGTTTCGAGGATCTTACCACTCATCGTCGCTGCCCTCAAATTGCACGTACACATCGCCGTCGCGAAGCTCGACCGGGAAGACTTTCAGGAAGGCGATGCCCGGCGTCGGCTTGGTGGCCTTGCCGGTGCGCAGGTCGAAGCAGTAGTGATGCGCGAGACAGGTCACGGTTTCGCCGTCGAGCGCGGCCTTGCTCATTTGCTCGAAGGCATGCGGGCAGCGACCCTCGGTGGCATGCACTGCGTCGCCACTGCGGAACAGTGCGATTTCGCTGTTGTCCAATTCGACGGTGACTGCTTCGCCGTCGGGGATTTCTGTCAGAGCGCACACGCGGCGGAAGGGGACGCTCATTCCCAGACGCGACGACCGGGCTTCTTCGGCGAGCCGTTGTACTTGAAGCCGGGCAGCTCGGGATCCGGCTCCGGCTCGGGCGCGTGCTCGGGTTGCGCGGTGTGAAAATCGAGATCTTTCTTCGCGTTCAGTTCGGCGAGCAATTTGTCGGTGTCGAAGATTGCGTGCCAATGTGCGGCCTTCTCGAGCGGGGCATTCATCGCGACGACGGTCGAGGGGACCAGATGCAGACACCATTCGTCGAAGACGGAGATCAGGCCGGGATTGTGCTTCAGGATTTCCGCGAGCGGAGTCTCCCGGGTGAATTGGATATTGGACATGGCGCTCATCCGGCGACGGCTGCATCCATCGGCAGCTTGGACCAATCGGACGGCTCACTCCACACCGGCTTGCGCAGTCCGGCCTCGGCCGTAACTCCGTAAACCTCATCGGCGAAAGTAAGGCGCACGACGTGGTTGTCGCGCATCTTCAAACCGTACTTGATGTATTGCTTGCAGCGCGGCGAATTCGGCCGGCCGAAGATGTTCATGACGCGCGGGAACCAGCGGTCGAGGGCCTCCTGCGTCGCGTCCTTGTGCTTGGGGCTGCGGCCGAGCCGCTTCAGCCAATAGTCGCCGTGGGCGATGTGCATCTCTTCTTCCTTCATGATGCCTTCCATCACGGCGCGCCACGGACCATAGGAGCTGTCCACGGCATCCTGCAATTGGTGCCCGGCGCCGCGATCCATCAGCACGTTGAACATGATGAAGTCATACCACGTGTTGATCGGATAGTAGAAGATATTCACACGCGCGTCGGTGGCCGCGCGCGTGGCGCCGAGTTCGATTTCGTCGCCCACGCGCAGCGTATAGTCGAATTGCTTGACGCGCTCCTCGACATCAACTCCGAGATCTTCGAGCAGTTGATACATCACGCGGGCATGGCGAACTTCGTCATGCGCGATCGCGGACACGGTCAGCATCTCCTTGGTCGAGACGGCCTTCATGATCCACGGGACGTAGCCGAAGGCCCCGGCCAGTTCCGAGTCGGCCTGCATGAGCATCAAGTTGACGAGGTTCTCTTTGTAGCTTTCGCTCATCTCCTCGGGCGAATTGATCGTTTCGCCGCGCGCGACTTTCTCGAGCACTTTGCGCTCTTTCTCTTCGCTACTCATGGGGTCGCATCTCCTGTGGTGTGGTCGTGGAAGTCAGTGGCAGATTCCGGCCGGGTTGCGGAAGCCTTAACCCGGCTCGGCGGCGCCATCAGCGGCCTTTGAAAACGGGCTTGCGTTTTTCATTGAAGGCGGCGACGCCTTCGCGGTAGTCTTCAGAGTTGCCGAGGATCTCCTGCAGATACGCCTCGTACTCCAGGGCTTCGTCGAGGGACATGTGCGAAGCCCGGTTGAGCGCGCGCTTGATGACGCCGACCGCTTTCGTGGGCGCGGCGGCGTACTTTTCCGCGACCGCGCGCGCGCGCGTCATGAGCTGATCAGCCGGCACGACCTCCTCGACGAGCTTGAGTGTGAGCGCCTCGGCAGCTTCGACCTTGCGGCCCGAAGTGCACAAGTCGAACGCGCGATGATAGCCGACCATGCGCGGGAGGAACCAGGTCGAGCCGGAATCGGGAACGAGGCCGATATTGATGAAGACTTCGATCAGCGACGCGGTATCGGCGGCGATGCGCACGTCGCAGGCGAGCACGAAGCTCATTCCCGCTCCTGCCGCGACGCCGTTCAGCGCGCAGATGATCGGCTTCTCCAGATTCCGCATCCGCTGAATGTTGGGATTGTAATTCTTGCGCAGCGAATCGGACAGCTTGCGATTCGGACTATCCTTGACATCCTTCAAGTCCTGACCGCTGCAGAAGGCTTTGCCCGCGCCGGTCAGAATCACGGCGCGCACGTCAACATCCTTGGCAGCCGCCTTGAACGCGTCGCCGAGCTCGCGGTGCATGACCTCATTGAACGCGTTGAAGCGGTCAGGCCGGTTCAGCGTGATCGTGAGGACGGAATTGGATGTTTCGTAGAGGAGGGTTTCGTACACGGTCATGTGCGGTCGGATGTGCCGGCCGGTGGCGTGGCGAGCGTGCGTGCGGTCACCAGCAGAAACGCGGCGAGCGGGCGTACCTTAAGCAGATGCAGAATCGAATCATAAAGCAGGAAGACCAGAAACAGCGGCAGGAAAAACGCAAAGTAGAAGGCCTGATACCAACTTGTTCGCACGTCGATGTGTTCAAATCCGCGTCGTATGAGGATTCGCGCCAGTGCGGAAGGGTAGCAGCGATCATAGACAGCCGGAAAGCCGCAAATCCCCCGGCTGTCTTCCCAGAAGAAATGCAGAGCGCCCTTGGCAAAGCGCATGGGCAACGCCTGATTTACGAGGGCGAACAGCGCGAACTTGTTGGGGAGGAAGTGGATGAACATGCCGCCGGGTTTGAGCACGCGCGCCGCCTCCGCGCAAAAGCGCTCGACGTCTTCCAAATGCTCGAGCACACTGCGCGATACAACGGCGTCCACCGAATGGTCCGTGAACGGCAGTCGCTTCGTCACATCGGCAACGATGCGCTCATGCAGCGCGGTGTTCTCCGCCATTTCCTCGTCAGAAATATCGACTCCGATAACGCGGACCCCCGCGCCCGGCACAACGGACTCGGCAAACGGGCAGGATCTCCCTGCGCCCACGTCCACGATGGTGATATCACGCTGCTGGGCAAGCCACTCGCCCACAACGCGCGGATACTCGAAGTAGAGATGCGAGCGGCGCAACACGGTGGCGTCGCCGATAGCGTTCGACCAGCGGCGGTTGAGCGCGAAGAATGAGCTAAGGCCGGACATTGTACTGCGCCCGCTCCCTATTTCCCCGTAAATTCGGCTGTGCGCTTGTCCATAAACGCAGCCATGCCCTCTTTCTGATCCTCAGTGTTGAAGAGCAGATAGAAATTCTTGCGCTCGAACTCCAGGCCGTCGAGCAGGAAGCTCTCGTAAACTTTCAGAACCGCCTCTTTCGCGAGGCGGACGGCGACGGGGGCCATCTGCGCGATTTCTGTGGCGAGCTTCTGCGCCTCGCTCAGATAGACCTCGACGGGGACGACGCGATTGACAAGTCCGGCGGCGTGCGCTTCGTCCGCTGAAATCGAACGGCCCGTGAGTACCATTTCCATGGCGCGCTGTTTACCGATCGCGCGTGTCAGCCGCTGCGTTCCGCCCGCGCCGGGCATCACACCAAGCTTGATTTCCGGCTGACCGAACTGCGCGGATTCTGAGGCGATAATCATATCACAGTGCATCGCGAGTTCGCAGCCGCCGCCGAGACAAAATCCGGAAACCGCGGCGATCAATGGCTTCTTGAACTTGCGGATGCGATCCCACTTGGCGAATTGGTCGCGCATGAGCATCGTGGTGGAATCCGCGCCCGCCATTTCGGTGATGTCCGCGCCGGCAGCGAACGCACGCTCGTTGCCGGTCAGCACGACGCAGCGAACGGATTCGTCGGACTCGAGTTCCGCGAGCAGCGCGACCAGCTCGTCCATCAGCGCGAGATTGAGCGCATTGAGCTGCTTCGGTCGATTGAGGGCGAGCGTGGCGACAAAGCCGTCGCGGGTTTGCAAGAGGTGTTGAAGCTTAGTCATCGGAAATCAGCTTCCGGTTAACCGCGGCGTAATCGGGCTTGCGCTTCTCGTTGAAGGCCTTGATCGCCTCCTGCGTCTCCGGCGAATTGGCATGGACGGCCAGCCAGTCGCGCGCATGGCCGACCGTGAGTCCCCATGAGAAGTCGCGCCAGAAATTGAGCTGCTGCTTCAGATAGCGCGTGACATCGGGCAGTTTGTTCTCAAGCTTTGTTGCCATGCGATCCACAGCGATGTCGAGTTGCGCGCGCGGGACGACTTCGTTCAAGAGGCCCCAGTCCAGCGCCTTGGCAGCCGGAATCTCCTCGCACAAATAGAGGATTTCGCGGGCGCGGCGGTCACCGACGATCAGCGGCAGCCACTGCGTCGCGCCGCCTGCGGCGACGCTGCCATGCGCGGCGCCGACCTGACGGATGTAGATATCATCGCAGGCAATAGCGAGATCGCAGCTCATGTTGAACTCGTTGCCGCCGCCGACGACGATGCCGTTCAGACGAGCAATGGTCGGCTTGCCGATGTTGCGAAGCCGCTCATGCGCTTCGATGAACGCGCCCATCCATTTCCAGTAATCCTGCGGTCGTGCAAAGAACTGCTGTTGCTCGCTCAAATCCGCGCCGGTGCAAAATGCCTTGTCGCCCGCACCGGTGAGAATCAGCACGCGCACGGCGTCATCATAGGCGGCGTCTTCGAAGGCCGCGCTCATTTCCTTGAGCATCGCGAAGTTGAAACAATTGAAGACCTGCGGTCGATTCAATGTGACCGTCGCGCGCGCCCCCTGCTTGGAATAGAGAATGTGTCGAAAGTCAAAACTGGAGGCGGGCTTGGCTTTGAAACTTGCGTTCATACCGACACCCCCCTCTGATCCCCAACTGAAAGGGGGGATGGGCGAGCGCAGAAATCGAGCTTGTCCATCAGACCGTCTCGGCGGTGTAGAATTCGATAATGTCGGCGGCGAAGCTCATCAGATTGGCTCCGGCGGCGGCATTCTCGGCGGATTTCATGGCGGCTTTGAAGCTCTCCTTGTCGGCGAACTTCAGAGTAGCCATCTGATAGAACTTGGTCGGACCATCCTTGCCGGGCCAGAACTTGACGACTTCCATTCCCGCGAGGTGCGGAATCTGCTTTGCAAGCGGCACGTGCGTGTCCCAGTAGGCACGCTCGAACGCTTCCGGATCGGCGGGTTGTCGATAGAGTACGACGAAATGAACCATGAGGAATCTGGGGGATTAGGCGTTATGCGCAGCGGGAGCGGCCTGCACCGGCGCGGCCTTCGCGGTCCGGTGAATCTCTTGGACTCTGGTTTTGGCCAGTATCACCTGGTGCACCTCGCCGTTTGCAATCAGACGGTCGCCATGCAGGATCTCGTAACTCGCCGCGAGGTGATGCGCGCGGCAACGCGTGGCGGTGACGATGATGTCGATTTCCTGACCGGCCAGCGCGGGCGAGTGATGATGAATCGTCAAGCCGGAGCCGATCCCCTCTTCGTCCGGTTCGAGGAACGGTTCGAGCATCAATCGCGCGGCAAGTTCGGCATGATGCGCGGCGGTATAGGTCGAGTAGAAAGGATGAATCCGTTTGCCGCCGAGGTCCACGGTCATTTTGGGATGAATGACGATGTGCAGTTTGGTCTGCAGACCGGGATGAAGTCCGGGTTTCACGCGGGGAGTCTCGTTAGTTCAGTGGTGAATTCTCGTTCGACGGCGGCGGAGAATTGCGCGAGGGAAGGCGCATAGCCGTGTTCGGCGAGTGAAGTGACGAATTCGGAATGCGGACGATTTCGGCGGTAATCGGGCGTGCGCGGCGGAAACAGCAGATAGCGTTCCATGAGTTCCGTGGATCCGCCGGCATTGATGATCGCATGGTAGAAGACGCGTTCTCGATTGCGATAGAGCGCGGTTCCGGCGAGCTTTCGATCGCGCAGCGCGATGTCGGAGATCCCGCGAAAGGCAAGCTCACGAACGCCAAGCGACTCGAGGGATCGAATCAACAGCCGCGCGAACCGAGCGAAGTATTCCGCGGAGGGGAGCTGGTCCGTCGTATACAGCCCGAACGAGGCGACGAACATCAACGGGGTGAGCAGTACCGCGCAGCCGCCCGTGGGCCGCTGATAGAGGGGGACAGCATCTGCGGCTGCGGCGTCGCCGCACACTTCGGCCTCCAGGTGGGAACCGCGGCCGATCACGACGCAAGTGTGCGGCGGTTGCCACACGAGGCATCTCGCAGCCTGAACCGACTCCAGCAGCAACTCAGCGTCCGGCAGGTCATACGCCAACACCGGCGCGGATGCGGTCGTCTGCGTCGTCGCTGATCCCATCTCAGATGTGAAGCGGTTTGCCCATGGCCTTGAAGCCCGCTTCCATGATCGACTCGCTGACGGTCGGATGCGGATGCACGACGGCGTACAGGTCATCGAGCGTAGCTTCGAGATTGACACCGAGAGCCACTTCGGAGATCAGGTCGGTAGCGCGCGCGGCGACGATGTGGACGCCGAGCACTTCGCCGTATTTCTCATCGGCGAGCATCTTCACGAATCCTTCGGTATTGCCCTCGACCAGAGCCTTGCTGTTGACCTGCATCGGAAACTCGCCCTTCATGTAGGGAATATTCCGCTCGGCCAACTGCTCCTCGGTCAGACCGACGGAGGCAATTTCCGGATCGGTGTAGATGTTGATCGGGATCTTCGCGTCATTGATTCGAACCGGTTTGCCGAGCAGGTGGCTGACGGCAACGCCGGCGTGCGCGGAGGCATGCTGAGCGTAATGCGTGCCGGTTACGTCGCCGATGGCATAAACGTGCGGCTGATTGGTCTGCCGGAACTCGTTAACGTTGACAAAACCCTCGTCGGTCAGCTCAATCACCATGCCGTTCAGCTTCGGCAAGACCGCGGCGCGCGTAGCACAGTTCAGCACGATGTCACATTCGATAAGCTCCTCGCCGATCTTCACTCCGTGCTGTGCCATGGTCGGCATGGGCGATTCGAGCAGGACGCGGATTCCGAGTTTCCGAAAGCGCTCGAGCAGGTAATTGGAGAGCGCGGGATCGATGCCGGGAATCAGTTTGGACTGCGAGGCAACCACGGTGACCTGTTTGCCGATCAGCCGGAGCAGACTGGCCATTTCGCAAGCCACGGTGCGGCCGCCGATCACGACGATGCGGTCAGGAATGTCGGCGCGGGCGTAGAAGTCGTCGATTTCCACGACGAAGTCGTCGGGCAAGTTCGCGGCGAAGCGCTTGCGATCGGGCCGTGAGCCGGTGGCGAGAATGAGTTTCTGGAAACCGTAGCTGTTACCGGCGACCGAAATTTGATTGGCACCGCTGACTTCCGCTTCGCCGCTGATCACCTCGACGCCGTTCTTCTTCATCAAGAATTCGACACCCTTGACGAGCTTGGTCACGATCTTGTCCTTCTCGGCGACGGCCTTCTTCCAGCTAAACTTCAGCGCGGCATTGTCGATGCCTTCAATGCCGAAGCCCGCGGCCTGCGCTTGGATGCGCGCGAAGAACTTGGCGGACTCCATCAGGCGGCGCGACGGGATGCAACCCCAATTGAGGCAACAGCCACCAATGCGGGCCTTCTCGACGAGCGCGGTCTTGAGTCCGGACTGTCCGGCGCGAATTGCGGCGACATAGCCGCCGGGGCCGCTGCCGATAATGATAACGTCGTAGGTTTTCATGACGAATTACTGCATTAACATACCGACCGGATCGGCCAGCGACGCCATGATGTCCTTGATGAAGCGCGCGGCATCACCGCCATCGACAATACGATGGTCGAAGGACAGCGAGAGCGGTTGGACGTGCCCGACGACAACCTCGTCTTGAGCATTGACCACCGGGGTCTTGAGGATTCGCCCAACACCGAGAATCGCCACTTCCGGGAAGTTGATGACGGGCACGCCGTGCGTGCCGGTAATCGCGCCGTAGTTGGTGATCGTAAACGTGCCCTCGCGGATTTCGTCGAGCGCGAGCTTGCGGGCGCGGGCACGATCGGCGAGGTCCTGGATCGTCTGCGCGAGGTTAACGATACTGCGCCGGTCGGCATCGCGAATCACGGGGACGATCAGGCCGTCCGGCGTGTCCACCGCGAGCCCGATATTCACATAGTGGTGATAGAGCACGCGGTTGTTTTCGAGATCGAGCCGGCAATTCAGTTTCTTATGTTGCGCGAGGGCCATCGCCACGGCCTTGACAATGAACGGCATGTAGGACAGCTTGACGCCCTGCGCGGCGAACTGATCTTTCTTTTCATTGCGGAGCGCGACCAGTCGCGAGACCTCAACTTCTTCGAAGGCGGTGGCGTGCGGCGCGGTGTACTTGCTCTGCGCCATGCGCGCGGCGACGGTCTTGCGCAGTTGTGAGAGCTCTTCGACCGAAGTGCGCTCGCCGGGTTTTACCGGCGTACTGAGGATCTTTGGTGCCGTGTAGGCGGGCGCGACCGGCGGTTTGCCGCGAAGCTCGTGGGCGCGCTGGATATCTTCCTTCATGATGCGGCCGCCCGGGCCGGTGCCGCGAATCTGGGTGATGTCGAGGCCGAGTTCGCGGGCGATGCGGCGAGCGACGGGAGTCGCGGCGATGCGGCCGCCGTTAGCGTGCGTGGCGGGCAGCGCAGTTTCCTCCATGCCCTCGCCGGTCGCCGGCAAGTAGTCGTCGGTGGTCGCAACTTCGATTTGCCCGACCACGCCGAACCCCGTTTCCTCGACGGGTTCGTCCTTGCCCTTGGCCACCGCGGCTTGCGGCGGCGCGGCGGCAGTGGGGTCAGTCAGCGGTTCCCCGGCGCCCGCGATCAGGGCGATGATCTGACCGACGTGAATAATCTGATTCACGGCGCCATAGGTTGCGGCAATCACGCCGGTCTTGGGGATCGGGATGTCGGTGACGACCTTGTCGGTCTCGACCTTCATCAGCGGATCGCCTTCCTTGACCTGATCGCCCGGCTTGACATACCACTCCAGCAGCTTGCCTTCGTGAATGCCTTCGCCGATATCGGGGAACTTGAATTCGAGTGCCATGGGAACTATGAAAGATGAACTATGAACTATGAAGCAGACGCTGAATTCGTCAGCCGTCGCTTCACTTTCTTCTGGATCGCGGTCAGGATCGCAATCAACTCGTCTGTCTCTTGTACGAGCAGTCTCAGTTTAGCGGCGCTGACGATTTTGCAATCAACAAGGAGTTCCAGCCAGTAAGACGTCTCGTCAAGTTCTTGCAACGCCCCTTGCAGCTTGTTGACATAGTCGGCAGTCGACTTTGCACGCACTGCCTCGCGGTTATGCGCACCAACCGAAGTTCCCGACCGCAACACCTGCGAGCCAATTACCTGCGCGGGCTTTGCCGGAGGAAGTGCTGAAAACAGCTTGACGATCCGAACACTAAAGCTCTTGGTACGAACACGAAGGTCAGCACCACCGTCTGCTTCAGACTTCATAGTTCATACGTCATACTTCTATACCGGGTAACTCATTACTTTCTTCACCGCGAACACTACCCGTTCCGGCGGGAAGAAATAGAGATCCTCGTTTCTGGGGAGCGGCGGAACGGTGTCGTTGCCGCAGAGACGGGCGGGCGGAGCTTCCAGATACTCGAAGGCCTGCTCGTTCACCCGCGCGATAATCTCGGCCCCCGCACCAAAAGACTTCGCGGCTTCGTGCACAACGAGCAACCGGCCGGTCTTCTTGACGGATTCGACGATCGTCGCGGTGTCCAGCGGGTAGATCGTTCGCAAGTCAACAAGTTCGACCGAATAGCCTTCCTTACTGAGCGGTTCAATTGCCTGCTGGCAAGTGCGGATCATCGCACCGTAAGCGACGACGGTGATGTGTTTACCTTCCTGCACAATCTTCGCCTTGCCGATGGCGATACGATAGAGACCGTCGGGCACATCCTGCTTGATCGCGCGGTAAATGCGTTTGGGCTCGAGGAACATCACGGGGTCGTCGTCTTCAATCGCGGCGATCAGCAGGCCTTTGGCGTCGTAGGGAGTGGAGGGCATGACGACCTTGAGTCCCGCGATATGGCCGTAGATCGATTCATTGGAATCGGAGTGGAGTTCCAGCGCTCGCACGCCGCCGCCATTGGGCCAGCGCACGACAATGGGCAGCGGACGCTGACCGCGAGTGCGATAGCGGAACCGCGCGATGTGCGAGGTGATCTGGTTCATGGCCGGGTGTACAAAGCCGTCGAACTGCATTTCGATGACTGGCCGCAGGCCGTTGATGGCCATGCCGACGGCGGTTCCCGCGATGGACGACTCCGCGAGCGGGGCGTCGAAGACGCGATGCGCGCCGAATTTCTTTTGGAGGCCCTCCGTCGCGCGAAACACGCCGCCCTCGACACCGACGTCTTCACCGTACACGATCACATGGGGATCGTCGGCCAGCTTAAGCGCGATGGCGTTGTTGATCGCCTGAATCATGGTCATGACCGCCATGCTTACTTCCCCTCCTTCCAGGCGAGGAACTGTTTAAGGTCGGCGAGCTGTTCACGCAGCTCGGGACAGAGGTCTTTGTAAACGTGTGTCATGATCTCTTCGGGCGAACTGGCCTGATGGTGCTCGACGACCCTCACGGCCGCCTCGATTTGCTGCTCGCACTCAGTCCTCCACGCCGCTTCCTGCTTGTCGTTCCAGAGCTTCTTCGATTGGAGGTACTGCTTGACGCGGGCAATCGGATCGCGCGGCTTCCAGACTTCCTCTTCGGTCTTATCACGATATTTGGTCGGGTCGTCGGAGGTGGTATGCGCACCCATCCGATAGGTTTCCGCTTCGATCAGGACCGGTCCGTTTCCGGCGCGCGCCCAGGCGACGGCATCACTCGTGGCGCGATAGACGGCGAACAAGTCATTGCCATCAACCTGAATCCCGGGCATGCCATACGCGATAGCTTTCTGCGCGATCGTCTTCGATTTGGTCTGACTCGTGCGCGGGTAGGAAATCGCGTATTGATTATTGTTGCAGAAGAAGATGACGGGGCAGCTGAAGACCGCGGCCCAATTCATGGCTTCGTGGAAGTCGCCTTCGCTGGTCGCGCCGTCGCCGAAATAGACGATCGCGACTTCGGAGCCGCCTTTGTACTTGATGGCATGCGCGATGCCCGCGGCATGCAGACATTGCGATGCGATCGGCACGCTCTGCGGCAGTACGCGCATGCCGTCGGGAAAGACGTTTCCGGCTTCACTCCCCGCGCAGAGCAGGTACCAGCGATCGAGCGGCACCCCGTGCATGAGTTGCGCGCCGAGCTCGCGATAGGCCTGGACGAGCCAATCGGTGCGTTCAATGGCCATCGCGCTCCCGACGGCGCACGCCTCTTGCCCGATATTCGGCGGCAAGGTGTAGAGCCGACCTTGTCGCTGCAAGCTCACGGCGCGGAGATCGGACGTGCGGGCCAGCAGCATGATCTTGTAGGCATGGATCAGCCGTTCGTCATCGACCTGCGGAAACCACTTCGGATTGATAATCTCGCCGTGTGGGCCAACAATTTCGAGCTTCTTGCCGGCGAGCGGGTCAAAGCTCTCCCACAGGGTGGCCGTGGAGTTGCCACCCTTTGGATTGCGCTCGCCGGTAAGTTGAGCAGAGTTCTGGGACGCTGGTACACTCATGAAAAGACCCTGTGAATGCTGGGCGGGGCCATCGGTAATCTTACTGAATCTATCAATATAGCAATTTCCGTGGGGCGAGAAAAGCACCGCTGGCGTGGTTAGGCATGTCACAGTATGTGCTAAACGCATTATTATTATATCGTTAGACGTTGATACAGTATCGCCAGAGCCATCGTCGTGCCTCTCAGAGCCCCCGTCTTGTCCACAGCGCCATTGAAGGATCCTTCACCGATGTCACAGCGTCATATCCACCACTGGCGATTTTGAAAATTTCCGGAGCGGAGATTGACTCGAGTGGCGAATCGATCTATCTTCAGAGCAGGGAAAGAATTCAATCTGAACGAACGCGCACACATGAGGTTGTTGAGCATGAAGATACATGGTCGCACTTTGTTAAACGCGCACACGGTACTGATGCTGAGCGCAACCTTGCTGTCCGTGGACAGTGCCTCTGCCCTGCGAACAAACCGCGTGGCGAGCGGATTGCAGCGCCCGCTGTTCGTTTGCGCGCCTCCCGGCGACTCGACGCGCCTCTTCATCGTCGAGCAATGGACGGCCAGCATAAAGATTCTGAATTTGCAAACCAATGCGATTAACCCTACGCCTTTCATTGACTTAAATTCTGTGACCGTGGGCAGTGGTAACGAACGCGGTTTGCTTGGCATGGCCTGGGATCCGGACTGGCCAGACTCGAACTACTTTTATGTTCACTACAACAACAACGCGGGCAATTCCGTGATTGCTCGGTACACTGTCTCGGCCAACCCGGACCTCGCCGATTCATCCAGCGGAGTCCTCATCCTCACCGTGATTCAGCCGTCTGGCGGGAGTTTTCAGAATCACAAGGGAGGCATGATCGCGTTTTCGCCGCTGGATGGGTTCCTCTACATCGGCATGGGAGACGGCGGCAGCGGCGGCGATCCGGGCAATCGCGCGCAGTCCGACACGACGCGCTTGGGCAAGTTTCTGCGGCTCGATGTTCGCCCACTGCCTTATACAATACCGGTATCGAATCCGTGGGCAACGGACACGAATTTCGTGAAGCGCGAATTCTGGTGCAAGGGCGTGCGCAATCCGTGGCGCTGGAGTTTCGATCGCGTGACCGGAGATATGTATGTCGGCGACGTAGGGCAAGGCGCGCGCGAAGAGGTCGATATCGAAACGGCAGTTGCACCGGGCGGTCGGAACTACGGGTGGCGTTGCATGGAAGGCTTCCTTTGTACGGGCTCCTCGGGATGCACGTGCAACGATCCCGCGTTGACACTGCCGGTGCTCGACTACCCGCATACGCCGCACTGCTCGATTACGGGAGGGTATGTGTATCGCGGTTGCCGGATTCCTGAACTCTATGGCCGGTATGTCTATGCTGACTACTGCTCGGATTCCATCTGGACATTTCTCTACACGGGTGGCACCGTCACGGAGCGCATGAATCGCACGGTCGATCTGGCTCCGGATAGCGCCAGGGTTATCGGCGACATCAGTTCATTCGGCGAGGACGGCAGCGGAGAGCTCTACCTTTGCGATCTCGCCGGCGGCGAGGTGTTCAAGATCATGCCGGACACTCTGGCGGACTGCAACGGCAACGGCTGCGCGGACGCCTTGGACATCCTGCTGGGGCGCAGTGCTGACGTCAACGGCAACGAGATCCCCGATGAGTGCGATTGTATCGCGATTCCGGCGGACGATGTCGTGATCAACGCGGTGGCCGATTCCGGGCAGGTGCGCATCAGCTGGCTGGCCGCGCCGGGCACGAACGAGCGCTATCGTGTGTATCGCAGCGTCGAACTGGACGCATCGTTTCCCGCGGCGTGGACGCTGATCGCGGACAACGTAGTACCGACGATACCGCCTGCTTCAACCACTGCGACGGACACGATTGGAGCCTCCGCCGAAGTTCGATTCTATGTGGTCACGTCGCTCTGCCCGTGATCGTGTAGTGGCTCTCGCCGGGGCAAAGCGGGAGCGCATTTGCCGGCTGCCCGGCGGAGCGCGATGTTGTTAGAGGACCTTCTGTTCCGTGAGTCGTGCGCCACGGAGTACTCCGGAAGCTGGATAATCATACAAGAGATAACACGAGAGGCGACCGCGCGGTCGCCTCTGGTATGATCAGCCTGCAAAATCGTGTTATCGCGCGGCGGGACCGCCCCAGATTCCCAACGCTGCCGGTGTGCCATCCGCATTTGTGAACAGCGTATCGCCGGCCGTGAGCGCGGGCGAATCGGGTAGCAGCCGGAAGTCAACGGTGTCCGCGAACATCGGATCAGCGACGAGAAATGCGGAGGCATCGTGCCCGAGCACGTTTCCCGCCGCGTTACTCCACAGCAAGTTGTTCCGCACGACCCACGCTCCGCTCGTGTCACTTTCCTGGTTCATGAACCCGACGCAAGGGCAGACCCATTGCTTGCGCCAGCCGTTCCCTGCCGAGATATTGTTGACGATGCGTCCGCGCGCGCCGTGGTTCCAGATGGCGATTCCACAGTTGCCGTTTTGCACGACAGTATTCTGTTCGGCAATCATCGTGCTTTCGCCGGACGCGATCAGCCCCCAGCCGAGGTTGTCGCGGATCAGGTTGTTGCGCGCGATCACCGTGGAAGTTCCGAACGAGCCGAGGCCTTTCCAGTAGTGCGAGATGCGATTGCGCAGACATGTTGCCGTGGCGTCCCACGTCACGCCGATCCCTGCGCCGCGCCCGGAGTCGATGACGCAATCGCTAATCATCGCCGTGGCGCCGCGATAGAGCGCAATGCCGTCCCAACTGTTGTCGATGATCCGGCACTGCGTAATCCAGGCTTCGCTGCCTTCGCGGATCATGATTCCCCCGATACCGACAATGGTGGAATCGAAGTAGTGCGTGTTTCCGCGCAGCGTGCAGCGGTGGATCTTCGCCGTGCTGTGTTTGATGACGATGGCGGCGTCCGTGGCGCTGCCGTCGCGGTCACGCGCACCGCCCGTAACCGTCAAATTCTCGATCACGATTCCGCGTGCGTTGAGTAAGAACAGGCCGTAACCGGCATTCGCAACCAGCACGGTCGAGCCGTCGGGCGCTCCCTGTACGCGGAGCGGTTTGTCCGCGATGCGGAATCCGACGGTAGCCTGAACGCGCGTGCGGTGCTCCCGGCAATTGCCGCAGGTTTCCTCGGAATAGGGCTGCGGACTCGCCTCGTAGCGACCCGGGGCAATCACGAGCGTGTCCCCCGCTCCCGCGGAATCAAAGGCGGATTGCAGGTCCTGATCGACGTGTAGCACGGCGGCTGCCGCCATAGCCGACACGCAGAGTAGAGTTACGAGCGTCTTCATGCCGGAGAATCTACGGCGGTTTTGGCGAAAACGCAAGTCGAATCGAGCCACAACCGGCCGGCGGTTTCAGCGATCCGGTGGGACGCCGGCGCACCGGTTCGGCAGTTTGGCCGACTGCCTCGGTCGGTCAGCCGACCATCGCTTCGACCTCGCTATCCGTCGGTTGATCTTGCAATCCTTCCCAACGGGCGAAGATGCGCTGCAGCTGGCGCCGCGAAAGTCCCAGGATTTCGGCGGTCTTGGACTTGTTCCCTCCGCACGAATCGAGGATCGTATTCACCAGTTCATATTCGAATGCGCGCATCGCATGCCGGTGGTGCACCGGATACTTGTTCCGCGAAATCTGAACCAACTCCAGAAGCTCATGCATATTGTCCCCGTTAGTATGCCATTGCTAAGGCAAATCAAGTTCGGATGTGAGGCCGTTGCGCGGTTGGCGATTCAGCGGACGATGCGCAGCCCGGCGTTAGTCAAAGCGGTCTCGAGCGCGGAGCGGTGCCCGAGGTTCGTCCAACGAATGGCTTGCCATCGCGCGCCGAGTTCGACGTCGGCGAGACCAAAGAGGCGCTGCCAAAACGAGGAATAGACGCGAACGTATTCGATGCGGTCCACATCCCAGGTTCGAATTTGCTTGCCCCAACGCATCAAATGGGAACGGACCTCAGTCAATCGTCGATTGGTAATCCGGTACGCTGTGGGAGCGACGAAGAATCGCAACGGCGACGCCCACGGGCTCACGCGGCCCTCCCATAGTAACACCTCAGGCTCGCTCCAGATCGTAGTTGGCTCAGGCATGCCGCGTCACCTCCTTGCAGAGCCAATCTACAAAACCCGTCGCGAGTCGGGCCATCCATTCATTTCCATATATTATATAAGGTTACAGGTCTGACATCGGGACCGCCGGGAGCTTTTCCGGTGAATGGAGGCACACTCAATGTCGCTTGTACTTGTTCAGATAGTAGCGGAGTTTGTCCCGGTTGAGTCCGGACACTTGTTCCATCCGGGTCCAGTCGCCCGCGCCGATTCTGAGCAGGTCGGAGTAGTACAGCTCTTCGATCTGTGTCATATAACTGGCGAACGGCGGGAGCCCAAGTCCGAGCGCCAGCCGTCCGGGCGCTCGCAATGCCGCTTCGATGTCTTCCGCGTACACCTTCGTGCGACCGAGGCCGTAGAGGCGGCCGAGCAGTTCGCGGAGTTCATCGAGATTCCCGGGCCAGGCGTAGGACTCCAGGGCCAGCCGGGCGCCTGTATCTAATTCTATTGGCCGCAATCCCGTTTCATACCCCAGCGTCTCAATCAGATAGTCGCAGAGATCCCGGAAGTCCTCGGCGGAGGCCAGGATTCGTTCGTGCACGGACGGAATCCGGATTTCGCTGTCGGCCACATACTCGGCAAGGTCTTTACGCAGAATGTCGCGCCGGAGCGCAACCTTGATCCCGCATTCCGTGGACGCGATCAGTCGTACCGCATCGGCGGATCGGACTTGTTCAAGTAGTTCGCCCTGGATGTCCACCGGAACCGCATCGATATGGTCAAGAAACAGCGTGCCTTCGACGGCGGACTCGATCTTGCCGACGAGCCGGCTGCGGGGAGCCGAAGTGTGGTCTCGTGAACCGAACAGTTCACTCGACAGTGAATCGGCTGAAGCGCCGCGACAAGTGACGACGACAAAGTCGCCCCGCAGCGACGGACGCATGAGTTGACAGATGGTCTCGGCGAGCTGCTTCTTTTCGGTGCCGGCGGGTCCGGTGAGGGTAACGGGACGGCGGTGTCGCGCGGCGGCGCGGATCTCCTGCCAGAGGGCGATCATCAGCGGACTGTTTCCGAAGATGCCGCGTTTACGCAGGAGATCGCGTTCGCGCCGCCGGCGCTTCTCGTAACGTGACACGGTGCGTTCGAGCACGGCCAGCAGAATCTCGGGCACGTCCTTCTTGTCCAGGAAATCATCGGCACCGCCCTTGACGGCGGCGACCACGACTTGATAATTGGACTTGTCGGAAATGAAGATGACGGGCAACTCCGGCAGCGTCGCCTGCAACCAGCGCAAGATCGCGAGCCCGTTGAGGGATGATGCGCGCAGCTCGTTATCCAACAACACCGCGTCAAAGTCGTGGGCCCGCACGGCCTCTTCCAGACCCTCGGATCCGGTCAGCGTCGTGACCTGGAACCCGGATCGGTCGAGAATGCGCAGCCGCACTTGGGCCTTGTCAAGTTCATCTTCGATGTACAGAATGTGTGGCATGGCGTTGGTGGTGGTGGTCAAATGCGCGGAAATCGCAGGTGAAATATCGTGCCGTGTCCCCTCTCGCTCTCGATCCAGATTTCGCCGTCGTGGTCGAGGACCGTCTTGTGAACAAACGCCAAGCCGAAGCCGGTGCCTCCAACTTCCGCGCGGGTGGTAAACCCGAGCTTGAAGACGTGCTCCAGATTTTCCGGGGCGATTCCCTCACCGTTATCGCTGAAATCAAGGTGAACCCAAGTCTTCGTGCCGGACGAGCGGGACGTCTCGGTCATGGAATAGACTCTGACCGTGATCTGAGGCTTGCGATCCCTTAGGCCGGCCAAAGCCTTCATCCCGTTATCCAACAGCATTTCCAGCAGGACCTGCAGCTGTCCGGCGTCCGCATCCACCAGCTGGATACCGGGTTCGATATCTAATTCGATCCATGAGGCTCGCGAGGTACCATTGCGCGAGCCTAATTCCGTGCGAACGAAAGCGGCGAGGTCAACGGCGTGCCGCGTCAGCAGCTCGGCGTTCACGTACTTGCGAATCGAGCGGATAGTATCGGTGAGTCGGCGCTTGAGCTGCTCAAAATCGGCCCGGGTTGAAATGATTTCTCCGAGCAAGTCAACCGTGACACTCTTCGACTGATACTCGAGTTCAGACAGTCTGTCTCCGAATTCTTGAAGCGGGGCACCTTGTTGGTGTCCGATGTGCCGCACCACGGCCATGAGTTCGGCGAGTCGGCGCGCTTTCGCATCGGCTTCGCGCTTCTGTTCCTGAATCCGGCGGTACTGAAATCCGACGAGTGTGATGATCAGCGCGGTGACGAGGCCGATCGCGATCCAGGCCAGGCCCCACACGATTCGCCGCATCCACCACCGGGCGTAGTCGGGATTGTGTTCGTAGTGCGTCAGGCTGACTCCCCGATCGTCCGCCAGCCAGAGCACGGCGCGGTCGGCGCTGACGAACTGCTCGTGATACTGGCTGACATGGACCGGCGATTGCGCGACCACTCGGAACGACGAATCGAGCACGAAAGTTGTGCTTTGATGCGAGCGCGCGATCAACTCGCAACCGCCGTCGAGATTGAGGTCGGTCTGCGCCACAATCGCGAGATAGGGTCCGACGGCAGACACGAAGGCGCCGCTTTCGGAATGAACGGCCATCTCCGATTCATTGTGGTAAACCAGGAAACCCGAAACGCTGTCCCGCCGCACAAATCTCGGTGTGAGGGCATACCCGCCGCCGATGCCGGAGAAGACCGTTGAATCCAGCGTCGCGCCGCTGCGCGGATCGAGTCGATAGAGCGTATTGGGCGGACCGCTGGTCACCCCCGAAGTCCGCAGCGCGAGCAGTCCGCATTCTCCCCCGGCTGTGCGCGTGAATTTCGCGGTGATGCCGGGGAAAGGCGGAGGCCAGCTGCGGCGCCACAACTGCCTTCCGGCTCCATCGAGTAGTGCCAGAAAGCAGCTATCATCGGAGCAGCCCTGATACCGAGCGCCATTAGTTGGAGCATAGCTTCCGATCAGGATTTCGGGAGCGCCGTCGCGATCGACATCGCAGGTATCCGGATCCCCGGGTGGCGCCGCGGTCCAATACGACCACAACTCGCCTCCGGTTCGTGCATCGAGCGCAATCAGGCCGCGTGGCTGCAATCCGTATGCGGATCGCACGCAACAGATCAGTCGCGTGGGCAGACCATTCGACGCGGGTAAGATTTGACAGGACGTGACTCCGGCGTCCCAGACGTGCTGGCCGCGGAGTTCCGGCGGTTGGAGGAGATCGTGCCTCCACAACTCGACCAGACCCGGCCATTTCCAGCACACAAGCCCGGACGAGTCGCGAGCGCCGTACGCGACGAGGATGTCGTCGATACCGTCCCCGTCGGCGTCAGCCTGAGTAAGCCGCTCGATCGGTAACCTGGCGTTGCGGACGAGCACGACCGCCCCGCTGGTATCGTGCCATTCGAGATAGGTAAGCCAGCGGCCTTCTGCAATTTGGTATTCGCTGGTCCACGTGACGCCGTATTTCGCGCTATCGGGGTGAGGTTGAAACAGGCCGATCTGCACCTTCACAGTGGTCGAATTCTCCCATCGGCGGACTCCCTCAAACCGATACGGCAGCGGCCGGGGCTCCCAGCGCAACGCAACGAGGCTGATCGTCGTGATCAGCCAGAGGGCCAAGAAGGCTCGGAACGGAAACGGCAGGTCGGGAGGCATCAGGCCGGAATTGCTTCACAATCATCAGACGACACCTGTAATTTAGCACGCGGAGAGCAGAGATTCCAGTGCAGCGCAAAGAAATCCAAATTCGAGGCCGACACGAGTGCGACCAAAGTGTCGCAGTCGGCAAGCGGACGCGGCCTGCCCTGGCGGGCAGGGTGACACCAAAATGGCCGGTAACTGTATAATCCCATACACAGGATACACACCATTGCTCGTGATTATCATCTAATGCACCAAAGTCGCGAGCCGGGGCGAATCTGGCGAATCCCGCAAAACAAACTGCCGCCCCCTTTCGGGAGCGGCGGCAAGCTGGATGGCCTCGCGGCAAGTCAAGGTCGTTGGCGCTCAGGCGAGGCGCCGACGGAACCTCAGAATCGCGGTGGAGAACGTGATAACTCCAAGTGCGGCGAGGGGCAACAGGTTTGGCAGGACGTCTGAGAACTGTGCGCCCTTGAGAAAGATGGCGCGCAGGATGGCCATGAAATAGCGCATCGGATTAGCATAAGTCAGGTACTGAATCCACTTGGGCATGTTCTCGATCGGGTAGAAGAACCCGCTGGTGAGGATGCCGAAGACCAGGAAGAACCAGACGGTGAACATAGCCTGCTGCTGCGTGTGGGAAACCGTCGAGGCGAGCAGACCCCCGCCCAATGTTACGAGCAGGTAACAAAGCGAGCAGAAGGCGAGCAACGAAACCGAGCCGACAAAGGGCAGGTCGAACCACCACACGGCAACCGTCGCGGCGATAGCCAGTTCGAGGTAAGCCAGAATCGTGAACGGGATCAGCTTTCCCGCGATCATCTGTCCGGGCCGCAGCGGGCTGACGAGCAGTTGCTCCAGCGTTCCGATCTCCTGTTCGCGAACAATCGCCATACCGGTCAACATCGCGGAGATGACGGTCAGCAGGAGGGCCACGATCCCGGGGATCATGTAATATCGGCTCACCAACTCCGGATTGTAGAAGAAGCGGGTCAGGGGTTCAATCCGCCGGAGGCCATTGGCGAGTCGCGGACTGGAGTCACGGATTTCCACGAGTTTCCGCAGGGACTCCTGGCGTAATATTCCTTCGGCGTAGCCGACCGCGCGTCCCGCGCTGGAGGAATTCTGGCCATCGACGACGATGCCGATTGTCGCATGCCGAGCCGTCAGCAGATCCCGGGCGTAATTGACCGGGATATTGATCCCGATATCGGCGGCGCCGCTACTGAGGAGCACCTCCAGCTCGTCACTGCTCTTGACCACGGCCCGTTGCTCGAACAGATCACTGGTCAGGAACGCTGACGCAAGCTCGCGGCTTTCCTGCGTGCAGTCCTGATCGAGCACGGCCAGCCGGACGTTTCGCAGGTCGGTGGTCAAGGCGTACGCCAGCACGAGCAACTGAATGGTCGGCATGACAAACACGATACGCTTCATCTGTGGGTCGCGCCGGAACTGGATGAACTCCTTGCGCACGAAGAAGAGAATGGGTCTGAGGCTCTTCATCACTCGATTCGGGCGTTGAACTTGCGCGCGGCGAGTGTCAGCAGCAAGACACACATCACCAGCAGCACGCCGGCCTGAACCGGAAACCAGGCATCTCCTTTGAGCATGATCCCGCGAATGATTTCAAGATAGTAGGTCGCCGGCATGACGTGGCAGATGTATTGCAGCGGCAGCGGCATGCTGCGAATCGGAAAGATAAAGCCGGAGAGCATGATCGAAGGGAGCATCGTGGCCAGCAGCGCGACCATCATGGCGACCTGCTGCGAATTCGTAATGGCGGATATGACGAGTCCGATGCCGAGCGCAACGCCGAGGTAAATGATACTATAAGCCGCCAGCACGAGCCAGGATCCCTGCATCGGCACGCCGAAGACAGTGCGGCCGATCATGATCACGAGGGCGGCATCCACGGACGCGATGAGCAGGTAGGGCAGGACCTTGCCGATGATGACCTGCGGCGCGCGGATCGGTGTGGTCAAGATCTGTTCGAGCGTGCCGTTTTCCTTTTCGCGAGTGATCGCGATGCTGGTCAGCAACGCGCAAATCATGATCAGGACCACCGCGACGAGACCGGGGACGACGAAGTGCGCGCTGACGAGTTCCGGATTGAAGAAGATTCGCGGGCGCGGCTCGATCGGCATCGCCCCCACGCCCAGCCGCTCGATCGCCAACTCACGATTGGCCCGGGCAATCAGCGCGTTGAGGTAGTTGTCAACGGTGGCGGCAGTCGTGCCGTCGGCGCCGTCAATCATGACTTGAATTCGGGTGACCGCGTCGGTCGCGATCGACGCGGCATAGCCGTTCGGCAGCACGACGACGGCGTGATAGAGGCCGCGGCGAAAGGCGGGTTCGATCTCGTCGCGCGAGCGGAGTTCTCCGACCACCACGATGAATTCGCCCGCGGTCATCTGCCGCACGAAGTCCCGACTCTGAGCCGTGTGGTCGAGGTCGATCACCGCCACTCGCAGTCGCTTCATCTCCATGTCGATCGCATAACCATACAAGACGACCATCATGAGCGGCATCAGGATGGCGACGGCAAGACTCCGCGGATCGCGCAGGATGTGCAGAAACTCCTTGCGGGCGATGGCCCAAACGCGTTTCACGAGTCACTCCGCGCGGACGGCTCGACCAGCGCCAGAAATACCTGCTGCATGGAATCCGCACCGAGTTGTCGTTTCAATTCACGCGGCGCGTCCAGCGCAATGATTTTGCCGCGGTCCATGATGGAGACACGGCCGCAGTACTCGGCCTCATCCATGTAATGAGTGGTGACGAAGATCGTGGAACCGGCGTCGGCCAGCTCATAGATCAGGTTCCAGAATTCGCGGCGGGCGACGGGGTCAACGCCTCCGGTGGGTTCGTCGAGAAAGACGATTCGCGGCCGGTGCAGCGTCGCGCAGCCCAGCGCCAGTCGTTGTTTGTAGCCGAGCGGCAGCGATCCCGTCAACATGTTGCGCTGGGATTCGAGCCCCAGCCGCGCATAGAGTGCCGCGCTGCGCTCGCGAATCTCGGGCATCGTCAGCCCGTAGATGCCCCCATAGAACGTCAGGTTCTCCGCCACGGTCAAATCGGCGTAGAGCGAAAACTTCTGGCTCATGTAGCCGATCCGGCGCTTGATTTGATTGGTCTGTGACGAGATCGCGAGACCGTCAACCCACCCCTCACCCGCGGAGGGCAGGAGCAGTCCGCAGAGCATGCGGATTGCCGTCGTCTTGCCCGCGCCGTTGGCGCCGAGGAATCCGAAGATTTCGCCTTGGCGAACATCCAGATTGATCGCATCGACGGCCACGAATTTGCCGAAGCTGCGGGTCAAATGACGCGCGCGTACGGCGATTCCCTCCAGGCTGCCGTGACGCTCGTCAGGGACAAGAGTAGCCGGTGCGTGCGTCATGCCGCGTCGCTCGCGCCACTCATCAAGGAGACGAAAGTATCTTCAATGGTCGGTTCCACGGTTTCCAGCTCGATGTCCAGATCCGCCAGTAGGTCGCGGACGATCTGCTCCTGCTCGGCGGATTGATGGACGACGTGCAGGCGGTCGCCGAAGCGATTGACGGAGACGGCGGATGCCAACGACGTCAACTTGCGCCGCGCGCGATCGAGGTCCTCACCTCGCACCTCGATCAGCCGCTGTCGAAACAGGCGCGGGACGTCAGCCGGAGCGCCGAGGCCCAGCACTCTGCCGCGATGCATGAGCGCTACGCGGTCACAGAGTCCGGCTTCATCCATATATGGCGTACTGACCAGCAGCGCTTTGCCCTCGGTCGCGAGGTCGCGCAGAATTGTCCAGAATTCCTGCCGGCTGACCGGATCAACTCCGGTCGTCGGTTCGTCAAGAATCAGCACTTCCGGAGTGTGAATCAGCGTACACGACAGCGCGAGCTTCTGCTTCATGCCGCCGGACAGTTTGCCCGCGCGCCGATGGCGAAACGGGCCCAGCCGGCTGAATTGCATGAGTCGTTCCTCGCGTTGAATTCGCTCGCGGGCCGGGACATCGTAAAGATCCGCGAAGAAACGCAGATTCTCGGCGACGGTGAGATCCGCGTACAAGCTGAATCGCTGCGGCATGTAGCCGAGATGATGCTTGATCTTGCGCGCTTCACTCACGCAATCGTAACCGAACACGCGAACCTCGCCCGCGTCGGGCAGCAGTAACGCGCAGGCGATTCGCATGGCGGTGGTCTTGCCCGCGCCGTCGGGCCCGATCAGACCGAAGATCTCGCCCGGTTGCACCGCGAACTCAAGACCGTCAACGGCGACCGTTTCGCCGTAGGACTTGCGGAGTTGCCGGAAGCGGATGTAGCCGAGATGGCGGGCGTCCGCGGCGGACCCTTCCTCCTGGGGGTTCACAGTTTCACTTCGGCCGGCATGCCGATATGCAGTTTGCCGTCGGGATTGGCGATCCGCAGCTTAATCGCATACACGAGCTGCGTTCGCGCGGAGCGGGTCTGCGCGTTCTTGGGCGTGAACTCCGCTTCGGAACTGATCCACGCGATTTCACCGCGCAGCGATGCGCCGTCGAGCGCATCGACCAACACGTCGAGTTGTTGGCCGATCTTGACCCGTGCGAGATCCAGTTCCCCGAGAAAGACGCGCAGTTCGAGCTGCGACAGGTCCGCGATTCGCATCAGGGTAACTCCGGGCGCGGCCATTTCGCCCGGTTCGATTGTCCGCATCAGAACCGTACCGGAAGCCGGGGCGAGCACGACTCCGTCCTTCATCTGCCGGTCGAGCACCGCAAGTGTCGATTGCAGCTTAAGTGCTTCGGCTTCGATTGCGGCGATTTGGTGAGCGGCCCCCGAAACTTGGGACATCGCCACGGCTCGTTTCGTTTCCGCTTCGTCAACCTGTTGTCGCGTAACCGATCCCTGTTCGAGCAATGCGCGCAGGCGATTATAGGTGAGTTCCGCCAGGTCCAAGCCATGTTGAGCCTGCGACCGCGCATCGCGAGCCACGAGCTTTTGTGCGGCCAGCGTCCGGCCATTGGACTCCGTCTGCGCGCGTTGCAACGACAGCAACTCCGTGTCGATGACGACCAGCGTATCGCCTGCCCGCACCGGATCACCGAGTTTCGCCCGCACTTGCAGGACGCGCCCCGCCAGCAGCGAAGCGACGTCGATCTCCGTCGCTTCCAGTGTGCCCGACGGATTCAGGACTGCTTCGCGTTTCCCGCAACCGGCCAGGCCGATCAGCGCCGCGAGTGCGACGAGTGAGATCCATCGCGAGGTAGTAGAGGAGAAGTTCTTCATGTCGATTTTGGTTCCACAAGGAGTGCGTGCTGAAGCAGCTTCGCGAACACCTCATGGCGTTCTTGCCAGGCGATTTCGGGGTCGCCGCTGTTTTCGCGGGGGATCAATTGAAAGAGCGGCCCCATAAACACGGAACTGTAGGCCAGTGAAATCACAAATTCACGCACGGCGTCCACGGGCAGGCTCCGCACTTCGCCGGATGCGACAGCCTCGTGGTACAGTGCCGCGAAGACTTGCGCGAACCCCTGCGGACCCAACTCCCCCAGCGAACGGACAACCTCTCGGACCTGCGGCGCGCCGTTGGCGATTTCGCGGCGCATGATCGCGGCCGTGGTGGGTGAGTCGCGCATCGCTTTCATGATCAACAGGGGGAATTGCATGAGTCGCTGCGCCGGAGGCAGCTCGGCTTGAATGCTGTCGGCGACCTGCTGAAACAGCTCGAGGATCATCCCGGCGATAGTCCGACGATAGAGCTGTTCTTTGCTGCCGAAGTAATAGTGGATCATGGCCAGATTCACTTCAGCGGCATCGGCGATTTCGCGGGTGGAAGTGGCTTCGAGGCCTTGCTCGGCGAACAGGCGGCGCGCCGCGCTCAGGATCCGGCCCCGTGGCGACCCCGGCTCCGGCGGTCGGAGGTGTTCCGGGATTCGGTTTAGAATTCGGTCAAAGCCGTCATCCGCACCGTTCCTGATCGCCGGATTTCTGTCTGCTTGATCGGCCAAACTCATTCAGATTATCGCTTTACGTAATAGATGCAGTCAGTCAACTGATTAAGTCAAACGATAATATAAGCACCGCGAACTGAAAAGTCAAGTCCCGGGGCAAAAAGCGAAGGGCACACCTTCCGGCATGCCCCTCGGCGTCTTCAAACGAAGCACCTTGCTAACAACTACCGGCGGATCGACCCATCGATCTGCACCGGAGTACTGCCCTCCGACCCGTCACTCTGGCCGACTACCGCGGTGACCGTGAAGAAGGTACTTCCGGACAGTGTAGCCAGATTCTCGATCACGAATTCGGACGACGTGGATTCGCCAATCAGCAGCTCCACCGCCGGAGCATACTCGACGTCGGAATTCGCGTAGATGCGATAGCCGCTGACCGGGATCGCGTTGCCGTTCACGTCCGTCGAAACCGGTGACCAGCGCAATTGCACCGCGACCTGATCCTTGTGCTCGCCGACCATAACGGTGTGAATCGTCAGGTCGTCGATGGCGGACGCGGCGATCTCACCGACCGTAGCGACGGAGATCTCTTCCGACCATTCGCCGACGTGCCCGGCCGCATCGATCGTCCGCATGCGGAAGTAATAGACGGTCGCGGGAGCGAGGCCTTCAATCGTCGTGTAGTAAGTATCCCGATTTGCGAGCGCCGGATCCTGCTTGGCATCCCACAGCGCGTCAAGCTCGGTGATGTCCGGGTGCGTGCCCAGATAGATCTCGTAATGCGACGCACTGATATCATTCGACGGCAGCCAGACGAGCTGAATCATCTCCGTCGTCGTCCAGCTTGACGGGGCGAAATTCTCGACCGGTTCCGGGGCCGTCAGATCGACGTTCACGCTCCAGTCGTCGGCGATGCCTGCGGTTTGCTCGTCACCGCTGTAGCCGATGTTGCCCCACTCGTCCGTGGCGCGCAATTCGTACCGCAATCCGGCGCCTTCGGTCGGGAAGGTCGCCGCAATCGACATGACCCCCTCTGGGTCCTGTCCGAGAATAACCGCCGGCTGCCAACCCTCGGCTTCCTCGTAACTGCCGTTGCCATCGAGGTCGGCCCGGATTTCGAGCGTCGATAGATCAACCGCGCTGGCGTCAATCACGCGAACCGGGATGACGACCTGCTCGGTGTTCCACCAACTGCCATGTTCGTCGGCGTGCGGGTTTTCCAGCAGCGGGCCGCTCTGTTCCGGCATCGCGCTGGCGCTCACGATCTCCGAGAAGTCCGACGCATTCCCGAACTGATCCCGCATGCGAACGGCGAAGAAGTACGGCAGATTCGGTTCCAATCCATTCACGGCGAAGAGTCCGCAGCCGATTTCGGCCAGTTCGAGATAGTCGTTCGAGCTCAGCAACGTGGCGTCACTGAGGTCCCCGTTCATCCCGTAGGCGAGGTCGTAACCCGCGAAGAAGATACTGCGGGCAGCATCCCACGACAGCGTAACGCTGCCATTCGAGTTGTCGGCGACCTCGAAGCCGGTAATCGTCGATGGTGCCGGGGCATCCGTGACGGTGCCGCAAATCCGGATGTCATCGATCGACCAGGCGGCAGGCTGCGAACAGCTGCCGGTGAATTTCCAGCGGAAGCGCGCACCGGTCGCGCCGTTGAAGACGACCGACAGGTGACGGCTCGCGATGATCGTATCGTTGCCGATCAAGGTCAACAGGTCGAACGGCCACGTATTGCCGCTGTCCAGTGACGCTTGCAGGTAGCCAAAGGCGCCCGGATTGTCCCGCATCTTGGAGACAAAGCTGATCGTAAGATCACTCGCTCCCGTCAAATCGAGAATCGGAGACACCAGATATTCGAGCGCGGCCACTGCCGTCCCTTGCAGAGAAGTTTGCGGAGCGAAGTTGCCGTCACCGAAGTTCTGAATGTGCCATGGATCGGTGGTCGAGCCGAGATGCTGGACGGTCCAGCCGGCGGGCAGATTGGCCGTCGCGAACGACTGTCCGAAAATCGCGGGCTGATCGACGGTTATGGTGACGTTCACCGAGGGCACGCTTTCGCCGCACTCGGCGGTGTACGCGGAAACCCAATAGACGTTATCCCCTCCCGGCGGGCTGTCGAAATACCAACTCACGTCGGCCGCCACCGTGTCGAGGGCTGCGCCATTGCGGTAGATGATGCTCCCCTCGGTATCCGGTGTCGGGTCCCAGGTTAGAATCACGAGGCCGCAATTGCTCTGATCGATGGCCAGGTTGGTGGGGGGCGGAGTGTTGCCCTGCCGTTGGCCGTTAACACTCGCGCTGGGGAGTCCCGCGCCGCAAGCATTGGACGCGGTGACTTGATAAGCATGCGGGGCGTTGTCGCCCGGATCGTCCACGTAGCTGTCCGTAGGGTGATTGACCGTGGCAATCGTCGCACCGTCCCGGGTGACGATGTAAGTCAACGCGCCGCTGGATAGCGACCAGTTGACTTCCAGAGTCGGACACCCGGCGAGGATGGTAACGGAGGCCGGAGCCGCCGGTCGCGGAGCAAGTCCGCCGGAAGCAGGCGCGGAACTCGCGCCTTCACCGCAGACGTTGTAGGCCACGATCGTATAACTGTAAGTGACACCGACTTGAGCCGTTCCGTCCGTGAACGTGAGCACATTCGCCGCCGTGCCTCCGATCCGAAGGCCATCGCGACGAATCTGGAACGAGTCTTCCTCGGCGATGTTCGACCAATCGACCACCACGGTTGCGCAGAGGTCGTTGGTCGCGGTCACCGTGCCAACGGGCGGCAGCGCACCTGATGTGCGTGTCCCGTTGTCGGGAGTAGAAGCCGGTCCAGCGCCGCATAGATTATACGCGACGACGGTGTAGGCATAGGTCACACCCACGGCAGCCGTAACATCCGCATAAGAAGTTGTGCCTCCGGAAACGGCGGCCAAACGTACAGCACTGCGGAAGACCACAAAGCTGTCGATACCGGCCTGCGCATTCCACGTGATCAGGACCTGCAGGCAGTTGTCATCGGAAGCAACGACGTTCGTGACCGGACCCGCCGGAGCGTGAAGGGAACCCTGCACTCCGTCGCTGATCGTTCCGTTACCACAGGTGTTGACGGCCTGGACCTGATAGGAATACACGGTTCCGGGCACGGCGGTCGCGTCCGCGAAGCGGACCACGTTTGCAGCGACGGTTCCAATCACTGTGCTGTTTCGCAGCACGCTGTACTGCGTCTCCCCGGCGACATCGGTCCAGGTCACGACCACGGAGTCACAGCGGGTCGCATTCGTCACCAGCACACCCACGACTTGCGGCGGCGTCGTGATCCGCGAACCCGCGTCGAACGCCGAGACTTCACTGGAGCCGCACTCGTTGTGTCCGACCACCCAGTAGCGGAACGTGACTCCGAACGTCGCGGTGTTGTCATCGAACGTCGTGTCATTGGCCGCATTGGTCCCGATGGTCTCCGGATTAGAGCCATCGTTGTTCGAGCGGACGATTCCGTACGAAGTCTCCGTGGCGACATCGTTCCAGACGACGTTCACGACGTTGCAGGTGTTGTCGCTGGCGGTCAATCCGGTCGGCGTGGCCGGAGCGCCGGCCGTGCGCGTCCCTTGATCTTGCCCGGCCTCACCCTGCCCGCAGGCATTGAATGCCGCAACTCCGTAGGTGTAAACGGTACCCGGAGTCGCGGCATTGTCCGTAAAGCTAACGGCGTCCGCACCAACCGCGCCGATTTGGTTTCCATTTCGGGTCACCACATAACCGGCCTCGCCGTTCACGTTAGTCCACGTGATGAGAACATTGAAACAACTCGTGTCCGTCGCGACCACGTTGGGAACCACCGGCGGAATACCCAGCCGGGTGCCGTTATCGGGCGTACTCTGATCACTCTCGCCGTCCACATTGAAGGCGGAAACGGTGTAGCTGTACGTGGCTCCAGAGGCCGCCGTATTGTCCGTGAAAATCGTGACGTCCGCGGCGGTCGAGCCCAGCAGCACGGCATCGCGATAGACATTGTAGCCCGTTTCATTCACGACGTTGTTCCACGTGACCACGATATTGTCACACAGATTGTCCGTGGCCTGAACGGTCGGCACCGGGGGCGGCCCGCTGCCGCACGATCCGTTGTCATGCACGGAGGCGTCGCCGTTTCCGCACGCGCCGCCGGTCCCATACACCCAATACTGCCGGACGACACCCTGTGTGCAATTGATGTCGGTGAAGGTGATAATGTTAGCTGCCACCGTGCCGATTTGCGCCGGGCCGGAGCCGTCCTGATTGGCGCGCCAGATGGAATATCCGGTCTCCCCGGTGATATCGCTCCAGTTGAGAATCACGGTGCTCGGCTGATCATCGGAGGCGCTGAAATTCGCGGGCGCCAATAGATCGAGATTGGAACCATTATCCGCTGCGGAAGGCGTTCCCTCTCCGCAGAGTACGTTCTTGCCGACAACCGTGTAGGCAGCGACACCCGCGGGAGCGCCCGTATGCCGCACCGAACGCGCACCGGGGACACCCTGCGCGACGATGGCGGCGACACGCACGCCATTGCGTTTGACCAGGAAGGAATCGACCCCCAGGTTTGTACCATAGCTAAACGAGACCACGACCGAATCGCAGAAATTGTCGCTGGCTGTCACCGCGGTCGGAATCGGCGGCTGCGGGGGGCGCGTACCGCCGTCGCTGATGCGCGAGGAGACGGACGAATCTGCCGGGTCTGTGCAGACTCGGCGTGCCTCGACTCCGTACAGATAAGTCTGGCCGGAAGCGGCGGTGCTGTCGCTGAAGGTGAAATCAGTGCCGCCGGCATAAGCAGTCGAACCGATTAGTATCCCGTCACGATACACGAGAAATGAGTCCACGCTTTGCACCGTGTCCGAGTAACTCCAATTCACGTCGATCAGCGAACAGAGGTTGTCGGTAGCCGACATCGCGGTCGGGGCCTGCGGCGCGGGGCAGCCGGCGCACGGCTGATCGATGCAAACCCAACCCGTCGTGTTGACTTCCTGAATGCCCGACGCCAACGTAAACGAGGCGCACTGCCAGTGAATCCCGCCGAAACACACGCGTAGAAAATAGACCGGCGGATTCGGAAGCTGGATGCACGAGTTAAACGTGTCCTCTGAGTAGAACATACCGCAGAGACCCAGTAACTCGTCACCATTCATGACGAGCGTGCTGCGATCGCAGTCATTGGCACTGTCGGGTGGCGTAACCCCGCAGATCGGCGGCGGCGGGTCGTCCGCGTCCGGTCCGTTATTATCGTTATCCCAGAAGATCTGGATCGGGGTCCCGTCCGGGATGCACACATCGCCGCCACAGGTCGTGGTTAGCGTGGTTTCAAGATTATAGATAATCGCGGCGAACGGCTGCGCCCAGGCAGCCACGCTGAACAGCAACAAGGATAGGCAAAGAAAGCAGATCTGCTTGATCATAGTCGTTTACTCCTTAGGCAGGACGGAGACCGGAATGTCCATTAACATGACTAAGGTACGGGATTTAGCTATAGGAGTCAAGTGAACTTAGGGCAATCTTTGGCAAACTGAGGTAGGCAGTTCCGCTTGCCCCTCGGTCTGGGGTCTCTGACCACACTTAATAGATAATTTTATAATAAGTTAGAGCAGGATTGTCGGGTCGGCGGCGTTCCCTTTCAAGCTCGGTCTCCGTCTTGCAGCATGCTCTCGGGCAAGGCCTGCTGCGACCCGTCTCATGTAGTGGTTTTGCCTCAGCATTGTCGCAAAAGACCACGCAAAGTCCATGAGGTCCTCCAAACAACTCGAAATTATTCCATGATGGTCTGCGTGCATGGTTAAACCTTTTGCCGACCGGGAGCCACTAATGTGTGGAAGCGTGACCAATCGACCGTTAGATCACTTCAATCCCGATAAGAGGAGAGTTACCTCATGAAAACGAATCAGATACGCTGGGCTCCAGTCCTGCTTGGCATCGCCGCGTTGGCGCTTGTCGGTTGCTCCGACAAGTCCACGGACGACGGCGACCAAAGCTCCGCGGAGACGGATGAGCAGGCGCTCATCGCCATGATGACCGAAGATGTGGAGCTGGACGATGTGGACTCCTGGGCCAGCGACGATACCGGCGGCGGGTCAACCGATGAGGTCATTTCGCCGCTTCGCTGGGCGCGGATTGGGCATCGGTCTCAGGTGGCCATCGTGGTGGAATTCAGCGGCGACACACTGGCGACGATCACCCGGACCCGGCAATGGAACGGTGTGCTTCGGTTAGTCACCGATACGACCGGCGGAGTGCCGACCGCGATCGAAAAGCCGATGTACAATACATGCGTGCGCAAGGCCCATGCGATACGCGTCGATCGGACGCGCTTCCCCCGGTTGAACTGGCGCATTACGGAGGTCACCCCGGAGACTCTGGAAAGCAGCACCCCGAATCCACACACCGTGTCTCCGATCCGGCTGCAAGTCATCGCCGCGAGCGATTCCGGGCCGGTCACGCTGCTCGACCTCACGGATCCGCTCAACACATACTTGAACCGCGAGACCGTACTGACCGTGAGTGCGGAACAAGAGCTGACAATCAAAGCTACCGCCAACCTCTCTGATCCGGCTTTCTCGGTCCTGCATCCCTTCGCTTACCGGGCGGGGCGTCTGGTTCGCCTCCCACTGCTGGATGACGGCGTGTCGCCGGACGAAGTCGCCGGAGATGGAGTCTATACGGGATCGTACCTCGCACCATCTCGACCGGGCTTATTTCATGCAGCGATTGACTTTATGGACTGGGAAACCATGTACGATTCAGAGGGACCCTATGACGCCGGCGGCTGGGCCTGCCCCTACCGCGTCATCGGCTAAGGACAGATCGCGGTTGCTCACTTCAAACAAACCGGACAGGCCAAGCGCCTGTCCGGTTTTCGCGTTTTCAGTAGAACATTAAACATCGTATTAATAAACAATTACATCAGGCGAAATCGTAGGTCGTGGAACAGAACGTCGAGTGGCGAGGTTATCGAGCCGGGAATGGCCATCCAACTCCCCGTCGGTTCATCGCCCGGACCTCGCCACAGCTCGCTCCTGGCGGTCAGCCAACTTGACTCGGGCGCTGGTTTTGGCTACATTATATATTCGTCAACTCATCCAATTTAGCGTCTAAGGTTTTGTAATCGAAAAGCTTGATCGAGTCCGTCCGTCGGATTGACCGCTTCAGGCTCACCAGTCATGTCCACGGAAACACGCAGTCATACTTACCTCGCCAACGCGGATCCCGGCGTCATTGAGGATATCTATCGTCAGTTTCTGGCGAACCCCGAGTCCATCGACCTGACTTGGCGGAAGTTTTTCGAAGGCTTCGACTTCGCGCGCTCGATGAACGGTGAGGTCGGTGGGTCCGCCGTGGCCTCGGAGAAATTCGTCAAGGAGTCGCGGGTGCTGGCGATGATCGAGGAGTATCGTGAGCGCGGGCACCTGTTCACGAAGACGAATCCGGTTCGCGAACGGCGGAAGTACGAAGACCCGCTCACGTTGGAACGGTTTGGACTCGGCGAGTCGGACTTGAACACCGTGTTTGAGGCCGGTCGCGAGGTCGGTCTGGGCCCGGCGCGGCTGCGTGACATCGTGCAACTGCTCGATGAGACGTATTGCCAGTCGGTCGCGGTTGAGTACATGTACATTCCGCACCCCAAGATGCGGGACTGGCTGCGGACGCGGATGGAATCGACGCGGAACCGGCGCAATTTTACGCGGGACGAACAATTGCAGATTCTCGACAACATCACGCGGACGGTGGTGCTCGAGAAGTTCATGCACAGCCGGTTTGTCGGTCAGAAGCGATTTTCTCTCGAAGGCGTGGACGCGTTCATTCCGGCGATGGACGCGATTGTCGAACTGGGTGCAAATCTGGGGATCGAAGAATTCGTGATCGGCATGGCCCATCGCGGACGCTTGACGATCCTGCCGAACATTCTGGGCAAGGAGCTCGATCACATCTTCGCGGAGTTCGAGGGCAAGAGTTACGCGGACAATGCCTTCGCGGGCGACGTTAAGTACCATCTTGGTCATGCGTGTGAACGCCTCACGCGCAGCGGCAAACGCGTGAAGTTGTCGGTTTGTCCCAACCCGTCGCATCTGGAGGCCGTGGACCCGATTGTCGAGGGCCTCGTTCGAGCCAAGCTGGACCATCGCTATGGCAGCGACCTGAAACGGATTGCGCCGATTGTCGTGCACGGCGACGCCTCGATCGCGGGTCAGGGCGTGATTTACGAGCTGCTTCAGATGTCCACGCTGGACGGGTACCGCACCGGCGGCACCGTGCACGTCGTGTTGAACAATCAGGTCGGTTTCACGACCAATTATCTGGACGCGCGGTCAAGTACGTATTGCACGGACGTCGCCAAAGTCACGCTGTCGCCGGTGTTTCATGTGAACGGCGATGACGTGGAAGCGGTGGTGTACACGGTTCAACTGGCGCTGGAATTCCGCCAGCAATTCAATCGTGACGTGTTCATCGACATCCTCGGTTATCGCAAGTACGGGCACAACGAAGGCGACGAACCGCGGTTCACGCAGCCGATCCTCTACAAGGCCATCGCCCGGCATCCGAACTTGCTGGAGATTTACTCGCGCAAGCTGATCGAGCGGGGCACCTTGACGGAGGTCGAGGCGCGCCGGCTGCAGAGCGATTTTCAGGATCTCTGTCAGCGCAAGTACGAACAGGCCAAACAGCAGCCCGCCGAACTGGAGCCATCCTTCACTGAGGAGGTCTGGCAGCATTACCGGCTGGCGACGGCGCCGGACTTCGTCGAATCTCCAATCACCGGCATTGAGTTAAAGACCGCGCGCAAGATCTCGGAAAAGCTCACCGACTTGCCCGCCGGAAAGGCCTTCTTTCAGAAGGTCGTGAAGATTCTCAGCGACCGGCGTCACCTGCTCGACGAACACAACAAGCTCGATTGGGCCATGGGCGAGTTATTGGCCTACGGCTCGCTCGTGAACGAAGGACGTCCGGTGCGAATCACGGGTCAGGATGTCGAGCGCGGGACATTTTCTCATCGCCACGCGATCCTGCGGATTGAAGATTCGGAAGAGGAGTATTGTCCGCTGCATCACGTCAGCGAGCAGCAGGCCTCGTTTCAAATCTACAATTCGCTGTTGTCGGAGATGGCCGTGTTGGGTTTTGAGTACGGCTTCGCGATGGCGATGCCGGAGGCCCTGACGGTCTGGGAGGCCCAGTTCGGCGATTTTGCCAACGGCGCGCAGATCATCATCGACCAATTCGTGATCGGCGGCGAGGTGAAATGGAAGCACCAGAACGGGCTGGTGATGTTGCTGCCGCACGGCGCGGAAGGGCAGGGTCCGGAGCACACGTCCGGCAGACCCGAGCGCTTTCTGCAGTTGGCCGCGGATCACAACATTCAAGTGGTAAACTGCTCGACGCCCGCCAATTTCTTTCACGCGTTGCGTCGTCAATTCGCGCGACCGTTCCGCAAGCCGCTGATCGTGCTTTCGCCGAAGAGCCTGCTGCGTCACCCGCTCTGCGTGAGTCCGCTGGAAGCCTTTGGACCGGGGACGCGCTTCCACGAGTTGATCGACGACGCGCCGGCGGATCCCAAGGCCGTGACTCGGCTGATCTTGACGTCCGGCAAGCTGTATTACCAGTTGCTCGAGCGCCGCGAGCGCGACAAACGCAAGGACGTGGCGCTGGTGCGTCTCGAGCAGTACTACCCGTTGCCGACCGAGCAGCTCGCGGCGATTTTGCAGAAATACAAGGCGGTGAAATCCACTCACTGGGTGCAGGAAGAGCCGGAAAATTTCGGCGCCTGGAGCTATCTGCGGCGCAAGCTGACCGATTATGACCTCGACGTCATCTGCCGCAAGGAATCCAGTTCGTCCGCCTCGGGATTTGTCGAACAACACGAGCGCGAGCAGGCGGAGTTGACGGACCGCGCCTTCAATTGATCCGTGCGGTGTGGCGTATTCGCGCACCTGAGTAACCGAAACAGAACACTGATGCCCTTGGATATCACGATCCCCAGCCCCGGCGAGTCCGTGACCGAAGTGACTATTTCGGCCTGGCTGAAGCGCGACGGGGACTTCGTTCGCCGGAACGAGGAGCTGTTCGAAATCGAGTCCGACAAGGCCACGCTTGGGGTCTCGGCCGAAGCGGACGGCAAGCTCCGCATCGTCATTCCGCAGGGACAGACCGTGCGAGTCGGTGCGGTCGCCGCGCAGCTGGACACCTCGGTGGTTCCCGATTCGACGGGGACCGCGCCGCCGGCGCCGGCCCCGCTGATCGCCGCGCCACCCGTGCCACCGGCAACCAAACCATCCGTCACAGCGGAGTCGTACGCGGAGGGTGTCCCGTCGCCGGCGGCGAGGAAGATTCTCGAAGAGCGCGGCCTGTCTCCCGCCGATGTGAACGGTTCGGGGCGCGGCGGCCGGGTCACGAAGGCCGACGCGCTGGATGCTCCGTCTAAACCTCTCACCGCGGCCCCGTTGGTCGCGGCGGCAACGCCCCCGGTCCCGCGGGCACAGACCCGCGCGGGTGAGCGCGGCGAACGTCGCCAACCGATGAGCAAGTTGCGGCAGACGGTCTCTGCGCGGCTCGTGGCGGCGAAGAACACGACGGCGATGCTCACGACCTTCAACGAGATCGACATGAGCAGGTGCCTGGCCGTGCGTAAGGAATACAAAGACAGGTTCAAGGAGCAGTACGGGATCGGCCTCGGCTTCATGTCGTTCTTCTCGCGCGCGGCGATTGCGGCGCTCCAGCAGTATCCTGCCGTGAACGCCTTCATCGACGGTGACGAGTTTGTCTTTCACGACTACATTGATCTGGGCATCGCGGTACAGGCGCCGAAGGGCTTAGTCGTCCCGGTCGTGCGTAACGCCGAGACTCTGAGTTTCGAGGACATCGAGCGCGAGATTGACCGGCTGGCCGCCCGCGCGCGGACGAACCAGTTGACGGTTGACGAAATGACCGGCGGCACATTTACGATTTCCAACGGCGGTGTGTTCGGCAACCTGATGTCCACGCCGATCCTGAATCCCCCGCAGAGCGGCATCCTCGGCATGCACAATATCGTTGATCGCCCCATCGCTTTGAACGGCGAAGTCGTCATCCGGCCGATGATGTACGTGGCGTTGTCCTATGATCATCGGGTGATCGACGGTCGCGAGTCCGTCGGGTTTCTCAAGCGGATCAAAGAGTTGATTGAAGATCCGATTCGGCTTCTGCTGAATATATAGCCGGTAGCGCCCACCTTGGTGGGCCAGTCCAATGATCGCTGCGAAGCCAGTATTCCCGGCGCCCCAGCATCCCGGCGGTTCAGCATCGCGGCGGCGCTTGTCTCCAAGTGCCCCATCGGAGTTCTTTTCGCGGCGGCACTTGTCTCCAAGTGCCCCATCGGGCCGAAAGCATCGCGGCAGCCCAGCATCTTGGCGGCACTTGTCTCCAAGCGCCCCATCGGGCCGAAAGCGTCCCGGCGGCCCACATCTTGGCGGCCCTTGTCTCCAAGTGCCCCATCGGAGTCCTTTTCGCGGCGGCACTTGTCTTCAAGTGCCCCTTCAGGAGCTCAGACCGAATCGCAGGCTCTCTCCGGCCCAAAGCCTCTCCTAAGTTCCTATGTTCAATAAAAACGTACAATATAATAAAATTTTCTCTTGACAACGGCGCTGCGATTCCGTATATTATGCAACTTGACCACTGATTCTCGGATCCCCGCGCCTGATGTACCCAAGCCGATCCCGCTTCCGCACTTTTGAGCCACTTTTTCGCACTCATTCCTTTGGGCTTATTCTTTACATATTCAATGTTTAGGTCCATTTCGTTTGGTCAAAAAAATAATCGAACCGACCCCGCTTTCGGCACATGACTTATGACATGACGGTAATCGGATCAGGCCCCGGCGGATACGTGGCCGCGATCCGTTGCGCGCAATTGGGTATGAAGACGGCGATCGTCGAACGTTACGCGGCACTCGGCGGCACCTGCTTGAACGTGGGTTGCATCCCGTCCAAAGCACTCTTGGACTCGACGGAGCTCTACCACAATGCGGTCGAGCATTTCAAGACGCACGGCATCGAGGCGACCGGCCTCAAGCTCAACTGGCCGCAACTGCTCGCGCGCAAGGAGAAGGTCCTGAAGGACTCTGTCGCGGGCATCGCCTATCTGATGAAGAAGCACAAGATCGACGTGTATGAGGGGCATGGCACGTTCCTGACGCCGACGTCGATCTCCGTGGCGAAGCGCGATGGTTCGGCACACGTATTGGCGACGTCCAAGACCATTATTGCGACGGGCTCGAAGCCAGTCAGCCTGCCGTTCGCGCCGCTGGACAAGAAGCGCCTGATCAGCTCCACGGAGGCGCTGTCGCTTTCGGAGATTCCGGGCGAATTGGTCATTATCGGTGCCGGCGTGATCGGTGTCGAACTGGGTTCCGTATTTGCGCGGGTCGGGACGAAGGTCCACATTGTCGAGCTGCTCGACGCAGTCATCCCGAACATGGACCGCACGATGGGCAAAGAGCTGCAGCGCTCGCTGACCAAACTGGGCGTCAAGTTCTATCTGGGTCACAAAGTGGTCAAGGCGTCGGCGGAGAAGAAGGGAGTCCGGGTCGATGTCACCGATCCCGACGGCCAGGCGCTGCAATTGAAAGCTGACTACGGTCTGGTGGCCGTGGGCCGACGTCCGTACACGGACAATTTGGGTCTGGCCGCGATTGGCGTTGTGATGGAGCGCGGATTTGTCAGGGTCAATGAGCGTCTCGAAACGAATGTCCCGGGCGTGTTCGCGATCGGTGACGTGATCGGCGGCAAGATGCTTGCGCATAAGGCCGAAGAAGAAGGCATCTTCGTTGCGGAACAGGCGGACGGTCAGAAGCCGCACCTCAACTATTCGACGATTCCCGACGTGGTTTACACCTGGCCCGAAGTGGCGAGTGTGGGCGCGACCGAGGAGGAGTTGCGGACGGCCGGTCGCGACTACAAGAGCGGCAGCTTCTCCTTCAAGGCGCTGGGCCGCGCCCGGGCTGCCAATGAAAGCGACGGCTTGATCAAGGTGCTGGCGGACAACCGCACGGACGAACTGCTCGGTGTTCACATGTTCGGCGCGCGCGCGGCCGACATGATCGCCGAGGCCGTCGTGGCGCTTGAGTTTCGTGCCAGCGCGGAGGACATTGCGCGGACATCCCATGCTCACCCCACATTCACCGAGGCAATTCGGGAAGCGTGCCTTGCAGCAACCGGGAATCGCGCGATTCACGCCTGACGCCCGGGTTGCGGACAGTGTCGAAGGCTGCGAGTTCAATTTCATCAAGGCTCGTGTCCCCGGCGAGAAATCGCGGCACATCGTAGAATTTGCTGCTCACGTGGGCGGGAGTCAGGTCGTTCCACCAGTGCCGGTTGAGTTCATGCCTTTCGATCACCGCCGGTAGCTCGGATGGGTTTGATATAGATCGACAGGGAAAGACGGGGTTCGCCTCCGGGATTTCTGGACGGCGAGGCGCTTGATCGCACAAAGCTCAGTATAACATTCGGTAAGGTAGTTTTCATCGGCCGGCCAACCCGGCGCCGTGGGCTTGAGTCACGCTGACAAAATCAGTATATTTTGGAAACGGATTCCTAACGGATTGGAAAGGTCCCTGTCATGAAAGACCCGCGTCATGTTGATTTGGCGAAAGTACTGGTTCATCATTCCCTCAAACTGAAGCCCGGCCAAAAGGTCCTCGTCGAGACGACGGACGTGGGTCCGGAATTCATCGGCACGCTGATCGACACGATATGCGCGGCGGGCGGTTTTCCGGTCCTGGAGCAGAAGATGGCGGCGACTCAGCGCGCGTTGTATCTGAACGCGACCGAAGCTCGCATGAAGTTCATCGGCGACTGCGAACTCGACCGGATGAAACGCGTGGATGCTTACATTGCGGTGCGCGGCGTCACGAACGCCAAGGAAATGACGGATGTTCCCGGCGAGCAGATGTCGCTCTATGAAACGCACTGGATGTATCCGGTTCACATGCTGGAGCGCATGAAGAAGCGCTGGGTGGTGCTGCGCTTCCCGTCGGGTCCATTGGCGCAACTCGCCCGCATGTCCACCGCAGCGTTTGAGGATTTCTACTACCGGGTTTGCGTCGGCGTGGATTGGGCGCAGGCGGATCGCGCGGTACAGCCGGCGGCGGCGTTCATGCGGAAGACGGATCGCGTGCACATTAAGGGCCCGGCGGACACCGATCTGAAGTTTTCGATCAAGAATATCGGAGTGACTCCGTGCTGCGGAGTCATGAACATTCCCGATCTTGAGCTGTTCACGGCTCCCGTGCGCGATTCGGTTGAGGGGGTTATTCATTATAATTGTCCGTCCACCTATCGCGGCTTCACGTTTGAGAACATCCGCCTGCGGTTCGAGCGGGGTAAGATCGTCGAGGCCACCGCCAACGATACGAAGCGCATCAACGAGGTCTTCAACACCGACGAGGGCGCGCGGTATGTCGGCGAGTTTTCGCTGGGCTTTCATCCGCACATCATGGATCCGATGGATGACATTCTGTTTGACGAAAAGATCAACGGATCGATGCATTTCACGCCGGGCAAGGCCTACGAGGCGGAGGCGGATAACGGCAATCGTTCGGCGATCCATTGGGATTTGGTGATGATACAGCGACCCGATTACGGCGGCGGCGAAATCTACTTCGACGACGTGCTGATCCGCAAGGACGGGCGCTTCGTCCACGAGGCGTTTCTGGGCATGAATCCGGAGAATTTGTCGCGGTAGTTGCGTTGACGGCAGCGGCCGGTTGCCGGAACTGCAAGGGGCAGGTCGATGTGACCTGCCCCGTTGCATATCGTGAATTTGCGATTCTGGCCTATCGGACGTTCGAGCTCAGCTTCATGGTTTGCTCACGGTCGCGGGCGGCTTTCAGCTCGCGGACGTCATCCGCAAGTAATTTGACTTGCGTTCGCAGCTCTTCGTTTTGTTTGATCAGTTCTTGAATCGCGGCCAACGCGATGCCGGCGGGATCATGCGTGGAGATTCCCAGCGAATCATCACCGACCTGGAAGAGCCGCCAGAAATCCTGCGCCATCGGTCCGATGTGCTCGATGGACGGATCTTGTGTCTTGTAGCTCCAGCGTTTGATGGGCAGCTCTTTCACGCGCTCCAACATGTCACGCGAGTCCACCAGCCGGATGTTCCGCTTCTTGGTCGAATCGGAAAGCGAACTCCAGGTACTTCCGCCGGCGGCCACCTGCAGTCCGTTGGTCGTGCCGGGACCGGTATGAAAGCGAAAGCCGCTGGTGGCACGGACGGTGAATGTATTTGCGCCGTTGGAGTTCAGCGTCTCGGTGGTATCGCACCAGACGAAGGCCCCGTCATCGTCGGCAATCGCGAGCTTCCCCGCCGCCAGCGAGTATCTGCCGCTCGCCGTGTTGCCGAATCCGCCGGGCACCGTCGCGTAGTTGTCGTTGGCGACATTCGAGTATCCGCCGCTGATAGTCGCGCCCCGACCTGACGCGGAGTTTCCGCTGCCGCCGCCCACGGCGGAAGACAGCCCGTTTGCGTTGTTCGAAATGCCGCCGCCGACCGTGGCGAATTCGCCCGCGGAGCTGATGCCGTTGTCATATCCGCCCGTAATCACGCCGCAGTCACCCGCATTCAGATTGGAATATCCACCGCCGACAAACGACGTATCTCCCGTGGCCGAGTTGTCGGACCCCCCGCAGATGGTTGCCAGGGTGTCCTGGGCCAGATTGGTGTAACCGCCGTGTACGCCGGTATAGAGCGACGAGGCGCCATTGCGGCGACCACCGCTGACTACGCTATAGCCGCCGGACGCATGATTGGAATCCACCGCGGCGGCGCCGCCGCCACCACCGACGGTGGCGCTCACTCCGCTGGCCTGATTGTAGAATCCGCCGGCAATCGTGGAGTTTGTTCCGCGCGCGCTGTTTCCGCGTCCTCCGCCGACGATGGATTCAATTCCGGTCGCGGAATTTCTGATCCCACCGTTGACAACGGAGTAGTTGCCGTTGGCGGCATTCGAGTCCGCCGCGGATGCGCCGCCGCCGCCGCCGACCGTGGAATACAGTCCGCGCGCTCGATTGTTGGCCCCCATGACCATGGCAAGCGTGCCCGGATTCAAATTGCTCGCGGCGCCGGAGTTGAAGCGGCCGGATACGGAGAGATCACTGGTGATGGTGCCCCCGGTTAGGCCGTCAACCGACGTGATCGGCGCACCGCCGCCACAGTTTTCAGCGACGTCAACGGACTGCCAGCAGCTCTGTCCTGCCGGGAGGAAGACTCCTTCGGTAAGCGCGGCATTGGAGTAGATGAAAGTCGTGTCGTTATCGCCGGGCGACACGGTCAGTCGATCATTGGCCGTGGTCGAGCCGTTGATCACGAGATTGCCCGTAATGGCTCCGCCCAGCGCGCCGTTCACGCTATTCACGCGAAACGCATACCCATTGCTGACGATTCGTTGGCGGGGAGTCGCTTCGAGATTCGCGCCGAGTTGGACGCCGAGATACAGGTCCGGTGAAGCGAATGCCGAGTCCGGCAGCGGATTGCCGGATCCCAACAGCGTGTGAAACAGTCCGGAGGTCACTGCTACCGCCGGCTGGGTCTCACTCCAAAGCGCGGCGCCACCGACCGCACTGTCGTATAGCGCAAAGGTCATGGACACGGTGGTGTCCAGTACGGAACCCGCAGTGTCTGTGACGGACCCTTGGTAGTTCAGCAGGGCGGGCACAGCACCGTACGCCGACAGCGACGCGATCGCGAGCAAGAGCAGGACAGAATGCTGGATTCGGCTCATCATATACTCCTGGAATTAGTCAACGTAATCATGCAGACCCGAGCTGTCCGTAGTGAGCGGGCGTAGTCAACCCACCGTTCACAATTTACCGACTCTGCAAGCGAAATGCAATCGAAGTGCAGGTCGCTTGCATTCCTGCCGTGTGTCAGTTAGATTCAGCCATGAACCGAGCGATATTCGTTTATGACGGGGCGTGCGCCTTCTGCATTCGCTGGGCGATACGTTGGCAGCGCTGGACGCGAGGCCGAGTGGACTTCGTGCCTTACCAGACCGCCGATGTCCTTGCGCTTGGGGTCGAAGCGGCAGAGTGCGCGCGCGAAGCGAAGCTCCGGTTGCCGACCGGTGAGCTATTGGGCGGCGCTGAAGCGGTGCTCGGCATGGTCGCCTGTCGCGGGGGGGTTCACGTTCATTGGATTCGGGTGTATCGCCGCTACCGGATTGCCGCGAGAATTGCAGATCGCGTCTATCGTTTCGTTGCCGCACAACGTAGGCTACTGTATCGCTGGACGCCGTAGTGCGGCGCACGACGTAAGTGCCTGTTGATGGTCCGCCACGCCTCTCCGCGACAATCCTGACCCACGCATGCCGTCTAAGTAAACGGTAAACATGGGTATGCGAGGCGGAGAGAGTTTCTGGCGAATCCGGCGTCCGCGTTGCAAGCGCGCCTCTTGAGTGCTAAATTCATGTTTACGCAATAATGCGGCTGTTCACGACCGCCTGCAAGCGGCTGTGGCGACAACGCACCGAACCACGGGAAGGATAAGTAAATGAAGTTTTCGCATCGGGAGTTTTTGTGGGTTTGGTTGGGCCTCGGAGTGCTCTACACGGTGGGATTGGCCGCCGAGTTCTCGCCGACGCTTGACAAAGAACTCAAGACCGCGGGTAAGAATGACTGGGTGAGCGCAGTGGTCATTCTGGAAAGCCCGATCGACATTCGGACGCTCGACAGCCGGCTGCATGATCAGCGCGCCCCACTGGCGCAACGTAACCGGGAGGTCCTCGCCGCGCTGAAGTATAACGCGGAATTGACTCAGCCGCCGTTCCAAGCCGAACTTGACGAGGCGAAGGGCAACGGCTTGGTGGTCGGGTACACGTCGTACTGGATTGAGAACTTGCTGGTCATCGAGGGCACGGCCGCTTACATCGAGTCTCTGCGGTCGCGCGGTGATATTCGTTACGTTTGTGAGAATTTCCGGCCCGAATTGATCGAGCCGATTCGGACACCGCTGAAGCCCGGCGAGTCGGTCCGGCCGCCGCGCAACCCGCTTGACACCATGACGCTGCCTCCGGGCATTATCGCCGTCGGCGCCTACCGCGTGAATACGGAACTGGGCATCACGGGCAACGGCGTGCTGGTCGCCAATCTCGATACGGGAGTGGATGGCAACCACGCGGCATTGGCCTCGCGCTGGCGTGGCTTATTCGCTCCGGCGGCGGAATGTTGGCGCGATGCGCTGGGCGGCGGCACGAGTTTTCCATCGGATGGCTACGGCCACGGCACGCACGTGATGGGCACCATGGCGGGGCGGGCAATTGTCGGCAGCGACACGCAATGGGTCGGTTGTGCTCCGGCGGCGCGCTGGATCGCGGACAACGCGATCAATCAAGGCGTGGGCGGCGGTTTTGACAACGACATCATCGATGCGTTTCAGTGGTTCGCGAATCCGGACGGCAATATCAACACCGTTGACGACGTGCCGGATGTGATTCAGAATTCCTGGGGTGTGAACACCGGTCTCGGATATGTGCAGTGCTTTGATTACTGGAATACCGTGATCTTGAACTGCGAGGCGGCGGGTCCGGTGGTGACGTGGAGCGCGGGTAACGAGAGCACGAGCGGCCTGCGCAGCCCGGCGATCTATTCCATCAATGACTATCAGATATTCTCGGTGGCCGCGGTGGATGCGGGAGATGCGACTCCGCCGTATCCGCTCGCGAGCTTTTCCAGCCAGGGTCCGACGCCGTGCACACCCGCGGTGCCAGATAATATCAAGCCGGAAATTGCGGCTCCGGGCGTTAACGTCTATTCGTCGGTGCCGGGCGGCGGTTATGACGGCACGTACAGCGGCACGTCGATGGCCGGTCCGCATGTTGCGGGCGTCGTTGCGCTGATGCGCGAGGCCTGTCCGGATTGCGATCACCAGACGATCAAGCAGGCCATCATGAGCACCGCGCTCGATCAGGGCGCGGTGGGCCAGGACAATCAGTACGGCTACGGTTTCATCGACGGCTATTTGGCCGTGCTGTCGGTCTCCAATCTTGGCCGCATCGCCGGAGTCGTCGTGGACGGTTCGAGTGCTCCGCTTTCGGGCGTGAAGGTCAAGAATGCGGCGGGCACGCAGGAGGCCACGACGGATGCGAGCGGGCAATATTATCTGCCGCTTCAGGCCGGAACCTATGCGATCGAATACTCGAAGTTCGGCTACCTCGCGCAGACGATTCCGGGTCTCACGGTGGTCACGGGTGACACGACGATCCAGAATATCACTTTGTTGACCGCACCTTCCGGGAACGTGTCGGGCACGGTAACGTCGTGTTTCGGCGGACCGGCGATCGGCGCAACGGTCGAAGTGCTGGGCACGCCGGTCACGCCCGCGACAACTAACGGTTCCGGCTTCTACTCGATCACGCTGCCGCAGGGCACGTACGATATGCGCGCTTCCGGTGGCGGCTGCGGGCAGGTCACGGTGACCGGAGTGGTCGTAGGAGCGAGCGCGAATCAGGACTTCACGTTGCCGACCGATCCCCGCTACAGTTGCAGTGAGCTCGATGCCGACCAATATTCGGCCTGCGAGGTTGGCGATGGCGGCGGTCCGGTTTACACGTGGTATGAGATCGCGCCGCTGGCAGGCGGGCCGGGCACGGCCTCCAGTCTGACGACGGACGATCAGTCGGCGAATTTCGCGTTGCCGATCACGTTCCGTTTTCACGGGACGAACTACTCGAGTGTGAACATCTGCACGAACGGGTTCGCGTCCTTCACTTCGACGGCGACGGCGTACATCAACGAGGGTCTCCCGTCGGCGAGTATCGGCGCGGCCCTCTGCCCGCTCTGGGATGATCTACTCCCCAGCGGCAGCACGCAGATCGCGACCTACTATCATGCCGGGGAGAGTGCGTTCATTATTGAGTGGTACAACATCGGCCATTACAGCGGCGGCGGAGTCGAGACTTTCCAAATCTGGCTCTTTGACGTTGGGCTGGGCGGCGGACCCGGCGGCAACAGCCGGGTCCTGATGCAGTACAGTGCCGTGGGCAATAGTGCGAGTGCCACAGTCGGTCAGGCCGGACTCTCAGTCGGAACGCAGTATCAGTTTGATGCGACACTCGACGCGAGTTCACAGGGCCTGGCGAACAACTGGTCGATTGCGTACGGGCAGTCGTGCGCCGGAGCGGCGGAGATCGACGGCTTGCCGCTGAGTGTGAGTGCGCTGGCGCCGCTGGGCGGCGGAGACACGGTGACCGTACAGGTCTGCAATCTGGGCACGTGTCCCCTCAGCTACTCGCTATCGTTTACGCAGACAACTCCGCTTTCGATTCCGGGATATGGTTACCTTCCGACGCTGAGTGCTCCGGCACCGGCAGAGCTGGAACCGCTCAGTAAGACCGATCCGGAACCGCGCGGTCGCGATCAGTTGGACAACACGGGCAGCGACGCGTTCGGCTACGTTTGGCTGGACACGGCGGAACCGGGTGGTCCGGCGTTCAATTGGTTCAACATTTCCGGCGTCGGCACGAACGCGAACATGGCCTACGACGACCGCTGTGTCCGGTTTGCCCTGCCCTTCAACTTCCTGTTCTACGGTGCGAGTTACGATTCGGTGTACATCTGCTCGAACGGCAACCTGCAGTTCACCGGACCGGATACGGCTTACGGCAATCGGACGATTCCGACGGCGGCGACTCCGAATTCCTTCATTGCGCCGTTCTGGGATGACATGGACCTCGAAACGCGCGGCGCCATCTACTACTATGATGATGCGGCGAACGGCCGGTTCATCGTGCAGTGGGACTCGGTGTATAAGTGGAGCGGGACCGGCCCGTTCTGGTTCCAGGTGATTGTCGAGCCGTGCGGGGATATCACGATCATGCACGAGCGCATGAACGGACTGCTCAACTCGGCCACGGTCGGCATCGAGAATCAGACCGGCACGGTGGGATCGCTCGTCGTGTACAACGGCACGTACATTACGAACAACAACGCGATCAAGTTCACGTATCCGGATACGCCGTGGCTGGCAAGCATCAGTCCGGCCTCCGGAACGGTATCGCCGTCCGCCTGTCAGACCGTGGAGCTGCATTTTTCGGCGATCTGCCTGCCGACCGGAGTGTACCAGGGCACGCTGACCGTTGGCAACAACGACGCTGACGAGAATCCGACGGTGATCCCGGTTCAGTTCACGGTCGGTCAACTTGATCCGCCGCAGCAGCTGACCTTGTTCTATCTGCCCGGAGCGAATCAGCTCCGCTTCAACTGGGTTGGCAGCGGCGCGCCGCAGTACAAGGTGCTGTCATCGACTTCGCCGGACGGGCCCTTTGACACCGTCATCGGAACGACGACCGGAACTCAGTTGGACGTTCCCTTTGCGGGAACTCAGCGATTGTTCTACGTGGTGGTGGCGACCGATGGTGCGGGCGCTTCTTCCCGTCCGAGTCTTCCGGCGGGCGGAACCATCCGGTAGCATCGCGTGGGCGCGGTGCATGCCGCGAACAGTCATGACGCGGGGCGGCTCGAAGGAGTCGCCCCGTTCTTGTTGGCGGCGTTTGGAAATTGACGGGGCGAGACGGAAACGGGCAACCCGCAAGGGCTGCCCGTTCGCACGAGTCGAAGGGGAAAGCTCCGAACTCAGTTCACGTTAAACTGTCCGATTTTCAGCCAGTGAATGTCACCGCGCATGTGGTACTGATGACGGGGGCCGGCATAGTTGTCGTTGTAGTGATGCGCGCCGATGGTCATGGCGTAGCCGTTGGTGATGCTTTGGTAGTTCTGCACACCCGCGGCGACCACTTCGCCGTTCAAGAGCAGCAACGAGTTGTTTCCGTTGATGACGGCGGTGACCAGGAACGGTACTCCAACCGGAACGGGCCGGTTCATCGGAGCCATCAACGTCTGCCAGCTATTCGTGTTGGTGTTCCAGACCTGGCACATCAGGCGCCCGAAGACATCGATGCGCACGCCGAAGCCCTCAAACCACTGAGCGTATCGATGGCAGGAGAAGATGTAGTATGAGCCGGTCTGAATCGTCGGCACGTGGTCAATCGAGACACAGGCGTCGAGCTGCAGCGGCTGGCCGTAAAACTCGGTGCTGTTTTCCACGGAGACATAGTCACCATACTCGAAGTGCAGGCAGCGGTGTCCGGACGGTCCGATGATCCAATCGGCGCCGTGATTCGTTCCATCGTTGTCCTGCGCGAAGTCTTCGACGAGGTCGCCCACACCTTCCTCGATCGGCCAGCAGGCGATATCGCTGGCGATCAGGTCCACGCTGGCGGCCTTGGCCTTGACATGGAACAACCGTGGTTCATCCGTACTTGGCAGCGCCGGCAGCAGGACCGAGGTCGTAAGCGAGAAGGCGATCGGCGCCCAGTTCTCTTCCTGATCCATGGCCGTCGAGGTGTAGATTTGGTAGAATTCCGCGCCGTCAACCGGCTCCCACACGAGTTCCATTTCGCCGGTTTCGGTCAGGTTCAGCACGGCGTTATTGATCGCGCCGGACACGGTGGTGTACACTTCAGGCTGCCCGCCGTTGCAATCCGCGCCATCGGGCAAGCAATCGTCGGGGAAGAAGCCGCCGCAGTTCTCGATGATCGTGGAGATGGCGTTGCCGGTGCCCTGTCCATCCCACTGCACTTCGACGTAGCTGCCGTGGGACGTGTTGGCATAGTCCAGCATGATGGGCACGATTTCCGGAGAATAGCCGGGGAACGTCGGGACATAGACGGCGGCGATGTGAATTCCCGCCGCATCGGCGTCCACGGCTCGCTGATGCGCATTGGCCACATCCGTGAGGTCGTGAGTGTCGTCACATCCGCCCGGCCGCGCGTCCGTGATCAGTACAGAGATTTTCGTGCATCCCGCGCGGAACGAGCCGTTCAGGTCGTTGACCATGCACTGACCGTCGTGCGTGATCGTCTCGCGTAAGGCTTCATCGGAAGCTTCGGGTTCTCCCGCGCCGCCGATGGCGATCAGCGCTCCGATCGCGGCTTGCGCAGCCGCCTGATCGAAGGTGAAATCCAGATTGGTGATGACATTGTCGCGGAACGAGAGCACCGCGAACTTGACGTCGCCGCCGCTGGCCGTGTTGGCCGTGGCCAGCACGTTGGGCAGTTCCGCCACCACGTTGGCAATCGCGCCGAACATCGAGCCGGTGACGTCAACGACGAGGGCCACGTCCATACAGTTGCAGTCACCCGGCAGGGGCAGGCAGGCCGGAACGTCCATCTGGATGAAATCGATAAAGAAGGATCCGCAATTGCTCGACTGCACGAACGCGCTCAGCGGAATCGTACCGCTGGAGCCGGAGGGCGTGATGTCAAGCGTAAAGACGACATCCACCGCGGCACCCGCGGGCAGGTCGCCGATCACTGCCGGGCTGCCGGTCACGGTCGCTGAGCCGCCCGTTCCTCCGCCCGCGCTGAGGTCAATCTGCACTCCGTTGCAGTCTCCGGGTCCCGGGTTGGTCACGTGCATCGTAAACACCGCCGGATTCGGCGACAACGCGCCGTCAACACAATGGAAATCCGGAAATGCGAAATCGACACTCACGTGTCCCGGGGGAGTCGTCGTCAGGCACAGACCCCAATTGAAGAGCGTACCGACGTCAACTCCGACGGCATCGGCCAACCGGAACGTCCAGTCACCGGACGCGTTCATGCCGTTGAATGCATTCAGATCGCTCGTGGCCGCACAGGCATGCCCGGCAAGGGACCCCGGCTGCACGCAGCCGTTAAAGTCGCACGAGCCGGATACCCACGGAATGCCGCTGTCGTCAAAGATCCATGTCTGCGGGCCGCAATCGACACCGCCGGCGCCTTGCGACGTCAACAGCACGGTCACGCCGTTATGCGTGATGTCCATCACGAGGTCGGGATAGAACGTGTGCGTCAGGTTGACGATCACATTGACATCCACGACATTGCCGGCGCCCGGCGGGACACTGATGGTATGCGAGATCTGCCCCACCGCTACGCAGAAATCCGGTCCAAGATTATCGTCGATCGGCAGGTTGATATCGCCGGAGTTGAAGAGATTGTCTCCCAGAACCGGGCAGTCGCAGAGCAGCGGCGGCGGCAGGAGGGCGAGATTCAAACAGACCGACCAGTTGAGCAGCGTGCCGACGTCGATGCCGACATGATCCGCGACCCGCAGCGTCCAGTCACCACCGGGGGCCTGCCCGTCAAACGCAGAAAGCGCGGAATTGCCGCACGCGGAAGGATCCTGAGGAAAGAAGCATCCGGTGAATCCGCAGTCGGGGCTTCCCGGAGCCGGCAGCGGCCCGCCCTCGTCGTCAAACGTGGTCCCGACCAAGTTGTCGCAGCTGTTCCCGCCGCGCTGCCACAGGCCGACCGTCACGCCATCGTGGATGATCTCGATCACAAGATCGGACACGAATGTGTGATTGAGATTAATGGTGATATTCGCGTCGAGGACAAAGGCAAAGGGGACGTCGGGAACCGTGATCGTACTGCTGATGCCGTCGCTGGCGTCGCAACTACCGTCTCCCGTGTTATCGGTGATTGCCAGATTCACATCGCCGGAAGCATAGGAATCGCCGACACAGTCACACCCGTCGGCATCAAGTCCTTCGCGATCGCCGGAATGTCGGGCGGCCTGATGTTCATTGTAGATCCGGATCGCTTCAAGTTCCGCGGGGGTGAGGAACTCGCCCTGATCGAGCCGCTTCTGCAGCGGGGCCACCTGCGAGAACTCGGCGCGGTCGGCGAAGGTGCCGTAACGCGCCTGATGCCGCTCGATCTTCTCATACACGCGCGGCCGATCCAGATTGGTCGGCGTCGCCACGGCCGTGGCCTGACCCGTCGCCGTGTTGATGACGAACAGGTCCGTACGCGTGACCGCCACGAGCTGATTCAGCGTGGCATCGAATCGCAGCTCAATGATTCTGAGTGATTCACCGAGATCGTTGACCGCGTTCAGCCGCGACACCGTCCGGAAGTTCTGATCGAGGAGTTCGATGGTGGAACTCATCGGCTCACAAAAATACCGTGCGCCATCGGGGGCGATCACGGTTTTCTGGACGATCTGGTTCGGATTTCGGACCGAACCTTGCTCGACCGGTGTCGCCATCACGACGGACACCGCGAGCAGAAACACGAGCAACACCGACCGGCGAACAATTGCCGCCGTACATACCCTTGGACAACCAATCATGTCTGGCCTCCCTTTCATGACAAAATCTTGCGATTCCTAATCACCCGCGCAATGCCACGGCGGAGCAGGGCCGCCGCAGCGATGCTATGACAGTTCGTATAAAGTTAAGCGCTGGGGCGATGATTGTCAAGGGGAATGATGAAATTCAAGATAAAGGCGGGACGACTACTGACCCGGTCCGGGACTGCACGTGTAAAGTTGCGACGTTCCGCCACATGGCAGACTAATTCACGATCTTGCGAGGCCTTAAAATAAACAGCCGGACGTGGGTCCGGCTGTACACTCATGATACGATAGTCTGGATTAGCGAATTCCGATGACGCGATAATACCTCGCGGGAGGCATGAGTTCCGGGGTCGGGAAGGCAAACGTGGTGTCCGCCTGCGTCGTGACGGAGTCCCAATCGACCAGATTGGTGCTGGTTTCCACCCGATACGCGGTGGCGTAAGGCACCGGGTGCCAGAGCACCCTCAGAGTATCCGTGGCGGACGACGCCACGACTTCCGGACTGATCGGCGGACCGGAATAGGTGGAGTCAGTCAGCACGACCGGGTAAACCATGGAATGCACAGCGGGAAACGCGGATGATTCGAGCCGGATCGTCGCGGAATCGGTGGCCGGCGTGGTCACCAGCCAGGACTCGCCGCCGTCATCGTTCAGGAGTGCGAACAGCGTTTCCGCCGGAGCCGCATCGCGAGTCAGAATCAGCCTCAGGGGTCCTACAGATCCGGTCGTGGACCACGAGTAAGTCATCGTGTCACCCAAGGCAAACGAATCTCCGGCGACCGGAGCATGCAGTAAGATCGAGAGCGGCTCAACAATCGTAACGGGTGTGACATCGTCGTACACGGTGGGATTGGCCGTGGATTCGATCCTGAATCGGCAGTTTGCCGCCTCGGGTCCACTGACGACCCAATCCTCCCCGCCATCGTTCGCGGCGGCCGCGAACAGGGTCTCCGCGGGCGCCGCATCGCGGCTCAGCAGAATTCGCACGGCTGGAATTGTGCCGGTGCTCGTCCAACCGATCGTGACGAGTTCGCCGGTTGTCAGAATGTCGTCCGGGTCCGGCTCGTGAAGCATGAGTGTCGGCGCGGGATTGATCGCGAATGCCGAGTCACTGGTATCGAACACGATGGTATCCACGGCGGCCTGCACGCGAATTCTGCAGATGGCGTTATCGGGTCCCGTCACTGCCCAGGCCTCGCTCCCATCGTTCACGACACTGTCGAGAATGGTCACCCAGGGACCCGCGCCGCGTTGCAAGAGGACATCGACACGCGAGTAGGTCGCGGTCGCAAACCACTGCACCTCCATGAGCTCCCCGATCGCATAGGCTTCGCCGCCGTTGGGCGCACTGACCATCACGGTGTTTAATGGACTATACGGATGACCCAGATCATCCAGCACCACAGCGTAGGTGAACAACATCGGAATTTGGATCTCATTGGGGAACGTCCGGACGGCGCTGTCGATCGGACAACCTTCACGCGTGGCCGGGTAATCCAGCGTGAGCTTTCGGGAGTTATAGTAGGCGGTGGACTGGGCGGGAGTTGCCCCGTTCCAGACCCGCAGGTAGAACTTGCTGCCCGGTTGCACGGCGGGCTGGGGGCCGTGATTGTCGCTCTGCACGAGCATGGCTTCCGGTGAGTAAAATGTTCCCGGATAGTGCGTGAACGACTCCGGGTTCATGGCGAACTCTGCGCCGGGGTTCATCGCGGCTTGGTCATCACCGCCGGGAGAGCCATCCGCGTTGGGTAGATCGATGACGCGATTTGCCCCGGCCAGAATCACTTGAACCAAGTCACCTTCGCCCAGATCGGGATGGGGATAGATAAAGCCGGTATAGGTTTGATTGGATTGCAGGCAGCCCAGATTGTGCAGGGTGACATAGCAGTAGGTTGCCGCACCCGCCTTTGCTGCGAACGCGAGTCCGATCACCACCAGCGCGATCCATCGAATCGCCGGACGTTCGATTTTGGATTTTGGATTTTGGTATTTCGGCGTCATGGCTGCCCCGGCGCATAAGTCCAGTCAAACGTCGCGGGGAACACCGTTTGAATGATGAGCGGATGGCCCACATAGAGCGAGTCGAGCGGCCCGATCCAGCCATCCGTCGAATCGCAGCGCGCGATTTTCCGTGTCACCATGTCGATAATAAGGTCTCCGCCGGCGCGCATGTTCTGAGTTTTGTGGAAACCGTAGGTAATCAAGCCGACCGCCTCGACCGGTTTATTTCCGGCCATGCGCGGACCGATCGCTCGCCACTCTCCTTCGGGCATCGGTGAAATGTAGGTTACGCTGTCCACCGGGTACCCGGTGAGGACAATCTCGCGTTGCTCATGCCGATTCAGGATCATGAACGCGCGCTTGTTGCGCAGGAGATTCAGGGTCCCGTTCCACACCCCGCCGCTGCGGTAGGCATAACCGCCGGCCGTGACATCAATGACGCGGTCCGCCGTGGCACTGGTGCCTTCGACAAGCTGGGTGGTCAGGATATGTTTGACGCTATCGGTCGGCGACCCGTTCTGGTAGGGATGATAGCTTACCGCGAAGGGGGTGTAAGTCGGTGCGCCGGTCGTTCCCGCGGCGATCGTGAAGTCGTAGTTTTGCAGCGGTCCCGGCTGAGCCTGGACCCACCGCATCGTGGCGACGAGCACGGCCGTGGAGATCAGCACGCAAAACCATGGGTTTCTGGGTCTCGGATTCATCTGGGTCAGTAAATCAGCTTCGTGCAACGGTACATCATACGCCTCAATATACGCTCCGACTACAACACTTCGCAATAGGCAATGTGGATCACTATTCATGGAGATCGCGGACCATTTGGCCGAGTAACGGGCAGGAGGATTTGCGAGTCCGATCCGGGGGCAGCTCCGGTGCCTCTTGTATTTCGGTTGCGTCGGCGGTCGCGACAACTTGCCCGGAGTTGCGGTTGACGAAGTGATGTAGAAGTGCGGAGCCGATCACCAGCGACCGGATGCTCAACAAGTTGAAAGGCAGGGGAACCGTACAAGCTTCGATGGGACATCTGTTTGTGCGGTGTGTGCATATAGCGATGTATAGAACATGGAATTCCCGGTTCGATTTGCGCTCGTGAAGTGGATTCGAGCGGAGCAAGCGCAGAGAAGGCTTGCCGTGGCGGGCTGCGTCATATTTGGACGGGTGGGGTCTTAATATTGCGAAACTTAGGAGGTGCCTCTCCTGTTTATAGCAGTCCGTATGGAAGTTCAAGGATAGCGCGAGTTTGGAGTAATGTGGAGGAATTTGCACCGGGGGATTTGGGTAGTGCGAACCGTTGACAATTACATGCGATAAGGGTATATTGGTACCTGTCAAGCATCATGGCCCCATGATATAGACGAGCACTATGGCCTTAATTTTACTGACCCTAAGTGCAGTATCGCCGGATAATTGGGGAGTTTTGCCGGGTGAAAGTTGATCTAAGTTGATCATATTGATATCGGCAGAAGTGAGTCATGGTAAGGCTGACAGTGTTCGTCTGATCCTTGGATAATCCTGTCAAACAGAGATGCCCAATCGCCGAAAAACAGGTCAATGGCGGTGGCTGGTCGCGCTGATTTTCATCGTGGCTGGGGTGGGTAGCGCGCAGGTCAGACTGGATGTGAGTGATGCTCAGGTAGTGCTCGGCTCATTCTGTGCCGAGGATCATACCCAGGATTTGATCACGCTTGGGTCCACGGATTTTCGGTTCACGCTCGATCAGCAATGGCGTCTGGTGGGGCGGCTGAATGAGCCGGTGCGGCGGATTGACGATGGGTTGGAATTGCCGATGGATCGGGCGCGGTCGCTGTTCCCGGATGTCAGCGACGAGTTTGTCGGTTTCCAGTGGTTTCAGGTAGAGTATGGGCCGGGCAGCGCTGAAGAGCAGACGTGGACGTTCGGGTGGGACGTTTTGCAGCAGCGGCTTGTGGACTATCTTGATCCTGCCGATCCGCCCGGAGTCTATCGGGCGTTCCTTGACTTTGCACTGGAGAATCGCGAGACGGGGCAGCTGGTATCAGATCCGGTGGCCGTGCTCTTTGAATTTGAGGTCCTGCCGTGGGTTGAACTCACGTTGCCGTTCGCGTGGATCTTTCTGGAAGTTTCTGATCCCCATTCCGACGTTTACAGCGAGTTGTTTCCCGTCCACGTGCGCAGCAATGCACCGTGGTCGATGAGTCTGACGTGGGTCGGGGAGTTGATCGACGACGAATCCGGTGACCAGCTGAGCCACAGCGTGATGTCCTGGGTTGTCGAGACCGGGGCGGATTGGGAAAGTTTGTGTCCGGTGTTGGCGGAGGTCTGCCTGGAACCCACCGTGCTTGCGCGAGGTGAGGGTCCCGAGCCGTTCGGGCTGGTGGAAGTCGATGTTCCGGTGCTGTTTCAGTGCGCGGAGTTGGGCATGCGCAGCATGGGGAATTTTGGCGCGCAGGTGGCGGTGGATGTGAGTGTGGAGTTGGGTGTACGGCAGTAGGCCGGCTCGATTTCCGAGGACGAATTTGATTTTGACACGTTTGAGATAACCGAATTGGAAGGTTAACGTACGCTTTACGGTCGGCACGGAAAATCCGATCGAAAACCGATTGTGCGTTAAACGACGCTAACTTGAGGAGGATTGAGAAAATGCTGGCTCGCTTCATTACTCTCGTTGCTGTTGCCCTGTTCGCTTTCGCCGGTATGGCGATGGCCGACACGCAGGGCCATGCGATTGCGCATGTGTATGTGACCGTGAATCCGAACATCTCCGTTGATGTTCTGACCCCGAATGTTGACCTGTCCACGATTCAGACTGGCCAGATCAACGGCTACTTGACGTTCCGCTGCGATGCGAACGTTGAGCAGGCTGCCTTCTGCGTTGGCGTCACCCATCTTTATAAGGGTGATGATCCGACGGACCCCATGGTTCTGCCGATCCCTGTGGACCGGGAGTGGGGTGTCTGGATTCAGCCGACCGATGCCAACCCGCTGCAGGGTGGCGACGCTATCGCCGACTACACGGAGCCCTTCGAAGTTTGGGGTTTCCTGGGTTGGATGACCGAGTACATCGTGTTCGAATCCAGCCAGCCGGGCTACTTCAGCCAGGATGTCTATGTGAATCCGTGCTGGTTCCAGGCGGACCCCGAGAAGCCGCAAGGCGAATACTCGGGCTTTGTGGCCTTCTGGGCTTACATCGGCGACCTGTAATTCTTACGCAGCCTGGTTGCCCTCTTGCGAGGGCAGCCAGGCCTGACTGGACTGTTTGTAACGCGGGTTCCTCCGTGCCGACCGTAAAGCGCTGCGAACAAGCCAAACGATTTCGGTTGTGTCTTCCGCAGCCGGGTACCTGTAAAAGCGAGCCCGGCTGCATCGTCTCTAAGCGGGAGCTACTCTAATGCGGTCTCGAACTTCTGTGGCGTTACTGAGCCTTGTCGCGGCGTTCTGCTGCGGTCAGGCGCTGTTCGCGGCGATGCGCGTGACTCCGGCGGTCGTTGAACTGACGATCGCGGATGGTCGTGCTTCGGGTGCCTTCACGCTGAACAATTCCGCGGACGAGACGATTCGCGTCCGCGCTACGCCCGTGCATTTTCGGGTGGACTCGACCGGCAAGTTGGCTCCGGCGAAGTTGGATTCAACCTCGCTCGGCCGCTGGTTAAAGATCAACCCGCAGGAATTTACCGTCGGGTCGAAACAGGATCGTCAGATTCGGTTCGCCGTGGTGGCGCCGCCCAACCTACCGGACGGTTCCTATTGGGGCGGCATCGAGTTTCGTCCGGTTCAAGCCGCGGATACCTCCAGCAAGTCGCAGATTCACGCGGTGACCGCGATTCTGGTTCCGATTCTCGCGGACCAGGGCAAGCCCGAACATCGCTGGGACCTCGTTCAGGATTCGGTTCGCACGGAGATCACGCATCAGGGGGTGTACGTGCGCACGTTGCTTCGCAATATCGGCAACGGCCGCATCCCGCAGCGCGGACACTACACGGTCAAAGACGCCACGGGCAAGCTGGTGGAGGAGGGCGATACGCCGCGGTTATCGCTCTTTCCGCATTCTGAGCGTTATTTCGCGACTCAGATATCGGAGAAAGTGCCACCCGGCGCTTACGATTTTTCGATTGTCTATACTTCGGAGCGCGACGAAAAGAGTACCTTGACCGGCCATGCGAAAGTTGAAGTTCCCGACGCACTACCCGAGCCACCTCCACCGCCCGAGCAGCACACGAAGTAGCGAAAGCGCAGGGTCGGATCCCGTGATGCCAACTCCCGTCGTTGCGGCAGGCGCCAGCAGGCGCCGCCCGACCGCGGGAGTTTTGTTGTTTGCGGTGTTCGCTTGCGACATGCTCCTTCGTGTAGGCCTCGCTGTGGCGCAACCGCCGGTCTCGACGACGATTGTCGGCCTGCAGATTCAGGGCGGGAAGGTTTACGAGCGTACTGTCGCTACCGATTTCGACATGTTGCAGCCGGATGACACGACGCGGCTGATTCCGCTGTTGCACCTACTCGACTTGCTGGGCGTCCCCACGACGGAAACGGGGGACACGCTCCAGTTTGTGAGCGGAAAGGGTGAGCACTTCGGGATCATCATCTCGCAGCGGACGGTCAGCAAGGCGGGCCAGACCGCACGGCCGCTCGAGATGGTCTATGGGGTCAGCGACCTGACCGGCGAGCGCGATGTGTTTGTGGCGATCAGCGAAGTGGACTCCCTGCTCAACATCAAACTCAAGTGGCGCGAGGAGAATTACGCACTTGAGGGCTCGAGCACGAGCGTGTATCCGGCCTGGAAGCTGGCGAGCTCGGGCGGCGGCGCGGACAAGAAGTCGCTCGACAAGCTGCCGGAAATTGGAGCCGATTTGCCGCTGGTGGAACCCAGTGGGCCGTCCCAACTGGGCGACCCGCGGCTCCACATGCTGCAGCCCGGCATTCGCGCCACTCAGTCAAACAACGATGATTTGCGCTTGCAGAAAACGCTGAGCGGGTGGGGCCGGCTGGCGGGGGGGCGTTATGAAGCGCGGCTGCGTCAACAGGCCAACGAGCTGTCGTCGGCGCTGACCATGGACCGCGTCTCGCTGACGCATCGGCTTGGTGACCTGGAAACGTCGCTCGGCGACGTCCAATTTGGTTTGAGCGATCTCGTCTATCCGGCGTCCTCGGCCATGGGGGTGAGCGTCACGGGACTCCTCGGCCTTACCGAGCGCGAGCGGCAGGACGATCGCAGCGATTTCGGGCGGCAGGAGGTCTTTCCCACGCGCGAAACCGTTCGCGGGCAGGCGCTGCTGGGGAGCAAGGTCGAACTTTACGTGAACGACCGCTACGCCGGGGAGCAGGTTGCAACCGAGCAGCGTTGGGCGCGAACCGGCTACGGCGCGTACGAATTCCTCGATGTTCGCTCCACCCGTGATCGACAGACGGATTTTCGCGTAGTCATCACGGAACCCGACGGCACGGTGAAGGAGCGCTATCGCGACGCGGTCGGTACGACAGCGTTACTGCGTCGTGGACAGACGTTAATCAACGCGGTCGGCGGACAACGCCGCCTGACGACCGGGGAATTCTGGAACACACAGGGCGCGGTCTATGGCGGACGATTGCTCTATGGAATTACTCCATTCTGGACGCTGGGCCTCACGGGCGGCTATCAAGACCGTCATGCCTACCTGTTCGACCTCGACCAAGCAGCCACGACGTCGCGCAGCGGCCTCGCGCCCCGCGAAAGCGAACACGAGGGCGTCGAGTCGCGGATCCGCTTTTTCAAGCGCGACCTGTTGCAGGTGTCGGTGGCTCAGACCCGCGGGCGATACGATTCGAACTATGAATCGCGCAGCGCGGGCGATACGACCGTGGTGCCCTGGATTCCGTTCTCGTCGGTGCCGTGGGGGGAACGCCAGTTGGCTCTGCGCGCGAGCTTCGACGCGTACTTCGGCCAATGGCTCAAACTTCGGCCGCTCGTTTTTCACTACGACTCGTCGTATTTTGACGGGTCGAATACGGACGTTGCCGATCGTCGCGGCTATGCGCTGACGACGCGTTTTCAGATTTCGCGCGGCATGCGCGTGACGCTGACCCACGGCGAACTCTGGGACAATGCGGGCGAGCAGGCGGACACTACAACTCGCCAGTGGTGGAGTCATGCTGATTTTCCGCTGCCGGTGCTGGTGCGCGGCACCGCGCTCCGTTTTTCCGGCGACCGTCTGGAAACCAGAACCGAGCTGAAGCCGTGGCTGGGCGTTCGGGACACAAACCTCAAGCCTCGCTATCTGGCGCGTCTGGATCTGATGTCCACGTCGCTGCGCATTGTGGAACTTTCCGCCGCGGCCTCGCTGGGTGAGGAGCTGCAGAAGCGCGACGAGACGGATTTGATGCGCGGCTTCAACTTGCCGAACTCGGTATCGTCCAATCGCCCCGGCTGGAATGCGCAGGCTTCGCGCAAGCTCTTGAAGAACGGTCAGATCTCGCTCAATCATACCAAATCGGAATTTCGCGAGCGGTCGCAGCTATCGCACATCTTGCGGGCATCCGACACCAGTCACTTGACCTGGCGTTACGATGTTGGGTACGACTGGCAGAGTGAGGAGTGGTTCACTCAGCTTCAGCCGGAATGGTATTTCGATCGCACGGGTACCAGTCGCATCACGGGGATCGCGCGAAACCTTACCGGCGAATGGGTGTTTTCGCTCGGCCTGAAGTTCGAGCCGATCCTGAGTTTTGTCGGCGGCGCGCCGTTCCTGATTCCGAATTCCAAGCTCAATCCGACCAGCGGCGGGATCAAGGGACGGGTCTATCTGGATCAAAACGGTAATGGCCTGCGGGATCATCGCGAGCCCGGCGTTCCCGGTGTCGAGGTGGTGACGGACGGCGGTCGCCGCGCGGTGAGCGGCAAGCATGGGGAGTTCCTGCTCAGCGGCATGTCGTCCAAGCGCAAGCTCCGTGTGGTGCTCGATCCCAAGAAGTTGCCGGTGGATTACACGGCGGCGGGCGGACAGCAGTGGGTGGATGTGGAACCGGGCTCGATTTCGCCCTCACGGCTGGCGGTCACGAAGCTGGGATCCATCTCCGGCACGCTGCTGGGCAAGGATCCATCGGACACGACGCGGATGACCGGCGTGGCCGGCGTGCGCGTCATCGCCAAGGACACGCTTGGCGCGCTCAAGCAGGAATCGATCACGTATGACGACGGGACGTTCTATCTTGGCGAATTGCGGCCGGGTAAGTACATTCTGGACGTCGATCGCGCCACGATCGGCCTTCCTGTGTACCGCGGTGGTTTCCCGGTAGGCCCGGTGACGGTGGTTGACGACGGGGAGCAGGGGCTGGATGTAGCCGGCGTGGAAATGTACCTGATGTATGTTGGTCTGCCACCGCCGGAGAGTGCGCCCCAAAAGTAGCTTTAAGCGGCGGGCGCGGCCCGCCGCTTTCGTATCTGCCACCGCTGCAACAAAGGGGTGAAACCCTCGGTCCCACAGATATCAGGTATAGCCTAACTGGAGGACACAAAGTTGATACATTATCTCGGAATCGCGTTGGCGATTGCCGGCTTCAGCACCCTTGCGGCCCATGCCGAACCCGTGGCCGGCAACGTGACGGGAAGGTGGACTCATGCTCAAAGCCCCTACGTGGTGACCGGTGATCTGCTGGTGCCGCGCGGGGAGCGACTCGAAATCGAGTCGCGCGTTGAGATCGTGTTCACCGGACACTACAAGTTCGTGGTCGAGGGGGCGCTCGTTGTGGACGGGTCGAAACCGGAATACAAGGAAGAAGACGATCATCACGTGGTCTTCAAGGCCAGCGCCGCGGCCACTGAGGGCTGGGCGGGGATTCGCTTCTTGAAAGCAGGGGCCGGCTGCAAGCTGAAGAACGTGGTGATCAGCGGCGGAAACGCGCAAGGCGAAGCGCCGGACAATCAGGGCGGAGCGGTTTACTGCGACCACACCGAGCTGGAGATTGTGAATGCTGCATTCGAAGAAAATCGTGCCAGCGGCGCGGGCGCCGCGGTGGCCGTCGTCGGCGGCGAAGTCGATCTAACGAACGTCGCCTTCACGGAGAATAGCTGTCCCGGTACGGGCGGCACGGTTTTCGTCAGTGGCGGCGCGGTGGAGTTGACGAATGCCGCCTTGTCTGAGAATCGCGGCGTCGGGCTTTCGTTGGAAGACCACGCGACCGCCGATCTCACGAATTTCGCGCTGACGGATCAGCAGGGCGAGCACGGCTGGGGGATTTGGTGTTCCGCGAGCAAGATCGACTTGACCAATGCGGCGGTTTCGGACAATTCGCAAGGCGGCATCAAGCTCATCGATAATTCCCGCGCGAAACTCACGACCACGGCGGTCTCCGGGAAGAATGCCCTCGATTCCGACGCGACGTCGCAGTTGACTTCCACGTTGTCCGCCATCTCCGACGACTAAACCAATTCCGCCCGCGCCGGAAGCGCGCCATGGGCTGCAAGAAACAACGGGCAGACCGCCATGGTCTGCCCGTTGTGTTGGAGTGAACGGGACGTTCGTCACGGTTTCGCGAAGTATTCCGCCAGCAAATCGCGAGCCTTCGCATCCCACGCTCGCGCGATGACATACGTTGAGTTCTCCGTGTCATAGATCCACGTTGGCACGTCCGTCGCGGCCTCCTTGCGCAGTCTGGTTGCCAGCTCATTGGCTTCGGCATCGCGGCCCAGTTGTCGCAGCACCCATGCCTTCCGCACGGCGGCCAGCCGCGGGGATTCGGGCTTCAACAGCGCACGCTCAAAGCTCTCCAGAGCCGTTGTCAATTTCCCGTCTTCCTTCGCGAGCAATCCGCGCGCCATCATTACGGTTGCGTCCTCCGGCTTGATCAATTCGGCCTCCGCGACTTGCTCACGAGCCTCCTCGACACGATTCGTGGCGATCAGGTACTCGGCATAGTCGCATCTCAAGGCCGTGATTCCGGTGCGCTCGGCCAGCGCCGCCCGGAACAGGCTATCCGCGCGGGGATCATTGCGGAGGGCCGACGCCATCCCCCACAGCGCGCTGTAGTCGGTCGGCTGGCGATCCAGCACATACTGGTAGGCATTGCGCGCCTCCGCATGCCGTCCGGCCATCACCAACGTTCCGCCCAGCGTCTGCATCAAGTCCTTGCGTTCCGTCGTATCCACGAGCGTCAGCCCGCGCGCGAGCAGCTCCACGCACTCCGGCTCGCTGTTGGCCTTGCTCATGTACAGCGCACTTTCCAGTTGCGCATAAGAGCGCGCTTTGCCCGGAAAGCGCCGGGCCAGCGTGTCGGCGAAGGCGACGGCGAGGTCGTCTTCATCGCGCAGCGAATTCAGGTGGGACAGTGCGGCCAACACGACCTCCGCATGCGGATCGCGTTTCTGCGCGAGCCCCGCGAAGTTCGCCGCGCGCTCGAGCTCTGCGCGCTCGATAGCGTCATCACACGCGTTGATCAACCCGACGGGCCAACAGGCATCAAGATTCGGTGCCGTGAGATAGTCCTCAACCAATCGCACGAGCGCGGTATCCATGGTGAGGAGCCGTTCCCGCACGATCTCCCGCGTATCATAGTTGTCACGGCGGGGTGAGTGGTAGGCGTTCGCGCCTTCCGCAAAGTACTCCCACACGCTTGACGCTTGATACCTGCTCAAGAATGTGCGAACACCGGCATCGTCGCGCTTGCGCGTGGCCTGCCACAAGTCATCGAGCCGCTTCAGGTCGGCCGACGGAAACGTTCCGTGCACCTGATGGGTCAGCTCGTGCAGCACCGTATTGTAGTTACTGAAGATTGAGCGCTCCACGTCTTCAATTCCGGTGACGGTCGTAAAGCCGCCGCATCCGCGCACGTCGTCCCACAGCCGCGTGTCGTAGCCGACGCGCTGGTCTTTCATCGTCTCCATGTTCGGGCATTCCGACAGTTTTTCGTGCAGCGGCTTGATGTAGTGATGTTCGCCGCACTCCACCAGCAGCGGAATATACAACTTCCACGGTTCGACCGCCAGCGCCACCTGCTTCCGGTGACGTTCCGAGAGCCGGCTCCAGTTCAACACGTATTCATCGATGCGCGGGACCCGCGTCGTCGCCTTCGCCTCGAACACGCGCTCGTCCTCCGCGCGGTGCACATTCACCAGCATACGCCGTCCTTCGAGCGCTTTCGCCAGGCCGTTGCGGGCGCGTCCGTAAGCCGGGACGAGGCGCAACGCTTCCCGAAACTTCGCTTCGGCGTCGTCGTAGTCTCGGGTGGTCCAGGCCGCCGACCCTGCGCGCACAAGTTCCGCGGCCTCCGGGAGCATCGATCCGGCGGAGTCGGCAATCTGCGAGTAGTTCAGCCGCGAATAGCCGTTGCCGAGAAAGTACTGGGCACCCTCGTGCCACGGATTCCAGCGGATCGCTTCAGCGAGCAGGTCGATGGCATCCGAGGTCTGTCCGAGTTGAATGAGCACGAGCGCCGTCTGGAACATGACCTCGGCATCAAGGTGTTCAGCATCGAACAGAGTCGTCAGACTGTCGCGACACTCCGCATAGCGGTTCAATTTGTACAGCACTCTGGCGCCGATAACTTGCGCGGTCGCTCGTTCGGGCGCGTGGCGAGCGGCTCGTAACGCCCACGTCGCATAAGTCAGCGCGGAGTCGTATTCCAGGGTTCGCAATTTCAGTTCCGCGCGGGCGGCAATGCGCACCGGGTCGCTCTTAGCTGTGATGTCGAGTGTCCCGCGATCAACGGTCGCCAGATCCTCTTGGATGAACATCCAGCGGTAGCGCAGTGCCAGGGAGTACGGCGTATCGGACACGCGCAGTCGCAGCACCGGCAGTTGCGGGATTTCACTGAACCGATAGTGATCCAGCGTGTATTGCAGTTCGATCCAGCGCGCCGCGTCCGGGCTTTCGATACGGAAGGCCGCGGCATCCGCGCTGTTGGGGTCGAACTGTCCAATGCGGAGCTGCGCGCGCGTGCGCTCGTCAAGCGGTCTGTTCAACTCCGTTGAACGGCTGAGCAGAGTCGCGTGCGCCGACTGTGCACGCATGAGCAGTTCGTTGCCGAACGTGCCACGAGCAAGGGCGAAGGTCAGCATCAGAATCATGAAGTGTCGCGACATCAGGAGGATTCGGGTTGGTTTGGTTCGTGTGGAGCCGAGTGTACACGCCTCATGAAAAAGGTATCAATCTTCGCCGTAAATGTCAACAAATGTGGATAACTCTGACTTTGGGAAGGATTTGGAGGGCGGAGGAGAGCTGAGGAGAGGATTGGAGGTGGGGGGGAGCCTTGACTCCGCGCCAGAATTTTTGTATCTTAGGTCATTGAATTGGTGAGAACTACGAACCGAGCTTCCTCATGTTCACGGCCCGGACCTATCGCAGCGCAGATTCTTGGTGGTGGCACCGCCCGCCCGTGGGTACTGCCGCTGCGTGACGATTTCTGATCGTCCAGTATTGTAGCCCCACGCCACCACTGCGTGGGTCTTTTGTTTGGCGGAGGCGGTTGGCCATCCGCCCGAATATTCATTTGTTCAGTCACGCCAATGCCCGACGCTCGCCACAATATCCGGGAACTCGCCTCCGACCTGTTGACGCCGGTCGGGGCACTGCTGCGGCTGCGCGCGGCCGGGGAGCATCCGTTCCTGCTGGAGAGCGCGGCGGGCGGTGAGCGATTCGGTCGCTATTCGATTCTGGGGGTCGATCCCTCCGGAATTCTCTCGGCGCACGCACCGGGCCGCGCCGAATTCAATTCCGGATCGGGTAATCGAACGGGGTCGCTGACCGATTTGCTGCGTGGCTTCGTGACCAATGGGACGGCGGTATCATCGCATCTGCCATTCGTGGGCGGCCTGGTCGGAGCCATCGGGTTTGATTTTGTCCGCGAGATCGAGCGCTTCGACGAGCGCGGCCGGTCACCGCGGCCGCTGGCCTGGCTGGGCGACTATCGGCACGTCGTGGTGTTTGATCATTTGCGGCAACTTGCCCTGCTCGTCGGGGATGCGGACGACGCGACTGCTGCGAAACGACTCGACGATCTCTCGCGCATCCTACACTCCGCTTTGCCGAAGCCCAGACCTGGATTTCGGGTTGGTGCGTGCCGGTCCAACTTCTCGCCGTCCGATTTTTGTGAAGCGGTGGCATCGTTGAAACGGCACATCGTTGCCGGAGACATTTTTCAAGGGGTGCTGTCGCAGCGCTTCACGCGGGAATTGGACGGCGATCCGTTTGACCTTTATCGCGCGCTGCGGCGGGTGAATCCCTCGCCGTACATGTTCTACCACGAGACGCCGGTCGGGGTGTTCATCGGCGCGTCGCCGGAGCTGTTAGTCGGTGTGAATCGGCGAACGGCGCGCCTGCTCCCGATCGCCGGCACTCGCCCGCGAGGCCTGGATGAGGCCGAAGACCTCCGGCACGAAAAGTCGTTGACCGCGGACCCTAAGGAGCGCGCCGAGCACATGATGCTCGTGGATCTGGCCCGCAATGATCTCGGTCGTGTCGCGGAGTACGGTACGGTGAGCGTCGATGAATCGGCAGCCATTCACCGTTTCAGCCACGTCATGCACATGGTTTCCCGTGTTTCCGCGAAGCTGCGACCGGGCCTGAACGCGGTGGATGCGCTATTGGCGTCCTTCCCGGCCGGAACCGTCAGCGGAGCGCCCAAAGTCCGCGCGCTGGAACTTATTTTCGAGCACGAGCCGACGCCCCGTGATTTCTACGCGGGCGCCGCCGGATTTCTTGACGGCGATGGCAACGCCGAGTTCTGCATCACCCTGCGCACGGCAATCGCTCACGAGGGCCGGTTGATCTATCAGGCCGGTGCCGGAATTGTAGCCGACAGCGTGCCGCAGACGGAATACGAAGAGACCATCCACAAAGCGGGGGCCATTGATCGCGCGATCGCCCTCGCCACCGACTCATGATTTTCGTGCTCGACAATTACGATTCTTTCACGTACAATCTTGTGCAGGCCGTCGGCAAGCTGGGTGCGCAAGTGGTGGTGCGCCGCAACGACGCGATCACGCCGGACGCGCTGCTCGCGCTCGACCCGGATGGAGTGATCCTGTCGCCGGGTCCCGGGCGGCCTGAAGATGCCGGCAATATGCCTGAGATTCTGGCCGCCGTGGCGGGCAGGATTCCGCTGCTTGGAGTATGCCTCGGCCACCAGATGATCGGTCTGCACTTCGGCGGCGAGGTGGTTGCCGCCGGAATGCTCGTGCACGGCAAAGCGGCCAAGGTCTTCCACGATAACCGCACCATCTACCGCGGGCTTAGCGACCCGTTCGCCGCCGGACGGTATCACTCTCTGGCCGTGCGCGAGTCGTCGCTGCCCGCTTGTCTTGAGATCTCGGCGCGGGCCGAAGACGGCGAAGTCATGGGCCTCCGTCACCGGGAACTGCCGATTGAGGGTGTGCAGTTTCATCCGGAATCGGTGTTGACACCGGAGGGCGAGAAGGTCATCGCGAACTTTCTTGGCTGGGTGGCAACCTTGCGCAAGATCACATGTTGAAACAGCAGATTCAGAAACTCGTCTCCGGTTCGCCCCTGACGTACGGGGAATCCCGTAGTGCCATGGAGAGCATGCTCGCGGGTGACACCAGCCCGGTGCAGATCGCCGCCTTTCTCACGGCTTTGCGGCAGAATGGTGAGACGGTGCAGGAGCTTTCCGGAATGCTGGAAATCATGCGCGAACGCATGGTGGTCGTCCACGGGTATAGTGACCGCGCCATCGATCTCTGCGGGACGGGTGGCGATGGCAGCGGCAGCTTCAATCTTTCCACGGCGGCGGCGATTGTGGCCGCGGCGGGCGGCGTGGTGATCGCCAAGCACGCCGGACGCGCGGCGTCTTCGCGTTCCGGCAGCGTGGAATTCGCGCAGGCGTTGGGTCTGCCCGTGCGGGATGATCCGCGGGACGTACAACGGCTATTGAACGATCACGGCTTCGCCATGCTGTTCGCGGGGCATTTTCATGCCGCGGCCCGGCACGTCGCGCCGGTTCGCAAAGAACTGGGAATCCGTACCGTGTTTAACCTGTTGGGGCCGCTCGCCAATCCGGCGCGTGTCAAACGCCAGCTGGTCGGCGTGTACTCCGAACAGTGGTTGACCCCGCTGCTCGATGCGCTCTTGTCCACGGGTTCCGCGCACGTGATGGTCGTGCACGGCGAGGGCGGCCTCGATGAGCTTAGCGCGGCGGGGCAGACGGTGATCGCGGAAGGAACGTCGGCCTATCGTCGAACTTACACGGTGACGCCGTCACAAATCGGAGTTCGTCTGACCAGCCCGGCCGCCATTGCGGGCGGCACGCCGGAAGAGAATGCCGCGCACTTCCTGCGCTTGTGCGAGCAACAGGAGCCGGACCTTGCAGAGTGGGTGATTGCCAACGCCGCGCCGGCATTCTACCTCAGTGACAAGGTGGCGACGTTAGCCGAGGGCGCGAGCCGCGCCCGCTCGGTCATCGCGAGCGGCACGCTCGCCGCGTTTGTTCGGCGGCTTCAGTCAGGCGTGCCATGAACGCGCTGGCCGAGATCTACGCGCGTCGGCGCGCCGCGCTCACGACGCAGCTGGCTGCGGAGCCGCTTGCCACGCTTCGTGCTCGCGCCGCCGACCTGCCACCGACTCGCGGCTTGGAACACGCACTTCGCGCGCGCGACTCCATCGCGGTGATCGCGGAGATCAAGTACGCGTCGCCGAGCGCAGGCGTAATTCGCCGGAGTGAATCAGTCGCCGAAATCGCCGCCGACTACTCGACGAACGGGGCGGCGGCGCTCTCGATCCTGACGGAGCCGGAGTTCTTCAGCGGCGCGCTCGCGAATCTTGGCGCGGCGCGCAATGCAGTCTCGCTGCCGCTGCTGCGCAAGGACTTTCTGTTTGATCCCTATCAGATTTTCGAATCCCGCGTCGCCGGAGCCGATGCAATTCTGTTGATTGCAGCCATGCTCGAGCGCTCCTTGCTCGCGGACTTGACGGCGCTGGCGCGCGAACTGACGCTCGACATCCTGCTCGAAATCCATGATGAGGCAGACTTCCGCAAGTGCGAGGGCATCGGCCCGGTGATCTGGGGCGTCAATCATCGCGATCTGCGATCGCTGAAGATCGATCTTGAGACATCCGGAACGCTGTCGCGCTTATTGCCGCCAGACTCGACGCGTGTCGCCGAAAGCGGCATCTCACGTCCTGCGCATTTGTTGACGATGACGGAGCGCGGATTTCACGCGGTGCTCGTCGGCACGTCCTTGATGCAAGCGCCGGTGCCCGGTCGCGCACTGGCGGAATTGCTTGGCCGAGCTTGAGATGTCCGCGTTGTGGCTAAAGTTCTGCGGGATCGTCCGCGCCGAGGATCTCGACACGGCGGTTTCGCTCGGAGTCGATGCCGTCGGAATTATCGCCGTGCCGCATACTCCGCGCGCGGTGTCCCTCGCCGAGGCCGCGCTGCTGGGCGACAGGCCGCGCGGTTCGAGCAAGTTGGTCGTCGTGTTTCAAGATTCCGATCCGGGGTTCATCCGCGAATATATTTCCGCCGCTCGCCCGGACCTCCTGCAATTCCACGGCAGGGAATCGTCCGGATTTGCTGAGTCGTTTTCCATTCCGTATATTAAGGCCGTCCGCGGTGAGGATTCCGCGTCATTCGTGTTGCTTGCCGCTCACGCGAATTCATGGGCGATCCTGATTGACAATCCGGCCGGCGCGGACCAATTAACGTCGAGATTGGCCTCGGATCCGCAGTTGGCGGGTCGTCGTCTGGTTTTGGCCGGCGGCTTGAACGTCTCGGATCTTTCGGACCGAGTCGCCAGGCTTCGACCGTTTGGAGTAGATGTATCACGAGGGATCGAGGGGTCGCCTCGCATGAAATCAGAGCAGAAGATGATTGAGTTTGTCCATGCCGCTCGCGCAATCAAAGTTGACTGATTACCCATGGCCGGACGAGCGCGGCTATTTCGGCGCGTACGGCGGCCGTTACATCCCGGAGACGCTGCTTGCGCCCTGCGCCGAGCTGGCCGCGGCGTATGCGCGAATCCGCGTGGATCCGGATTTTCAGGGAGAGCTCGCCGATCACTTGAGGCAGTTCGCCGGACGTCCGACGCCGCTGTACCTCGCGGAGCGCCTCGCCGACCGTCACGGCTACCCGGTTTACCTGAAGCGCGAAGACTTATTGCACACCGGCGCGCACAAGATCAACAACGCGTTGGGGCAGATTCTGCTCGCCATCCGCCTTGGCAAGACCCGCATCATCGCCGAGACCGGCGCCGGTCAGCATGGCGTCGCCACAGCCACGGTCTGCGCGCGTTTCGGATTGCAGTGCGTGGTGTACATGGGCGTGAAAGACATGGAGCGGCAAGCGCCGAATGTGGGTCGCATGCGCCTGCTCGGAGCGGAAGTGCGTCCGGTGGACAGTGGAACGCAGACGTTGAAAGACGCCACCAGCGAGGCGATTCGCGACTGGGTAACCAATGTACGCGACACGTTCTATCTGATCGGCAGCGTTGTCGGCCCGCATCCGTATCCGCTAATGGTCCGCGATTTTCAACGCGTAATCGGACTGGAAACGCGCGCGGACCTGCTTCGCCTGAAGCTGCGCCCGTCACAACTGGTGGCCTGTGTCGGCGGCGGCAGCAACGCCATCGGCTTCTTCCATGAGTTCCTGGCCGATGAAGTTGAACTGATCGGCATCGAGGCGGGCGGCGAGGGCGACGATTCGCCGCGCCATGCGGCGGCGATTACGCGCGGCCAACCCGGCGTGCTGCACGGGTCGCGCAGTTACATTCTGCAGGACGACGACGGCCAGATTGTCGAAGCCCATTCGATTTCCGCCGGGTTGGACTATCCGGGCGTCGGTCCGGAGCACAGCTTTATGCATGACGCCGGACGCGTCCGGTACGAACGTGTCAGCGATGCGGAAGCGCTCGCGGCCGCGAGCCGTTTGGCGAAACTCGAAGGCATCGTTCCGGCCTTGGAATCGGCTCATGCACTCGCCTGGTTAGAGCGCCTGCCGCGCGACCGCGTCAACGGCGCGGTCATTGTCTGTTTGTCTGGACGCGGCGATAAGGACTTGCAAACTTACTTGAAGCATGTCTGACCTCGCATCTCTCTGCATTCATGCTCGCGAGCGCGGTGCCAAACTGCTCTCGATCTACCTGACCGCGGGCTACCCCGACTTGTCTGCGACCGTAGAATTGGCCCGCGCGATCTTTGACGCGGGCGCGGATTTCATGGAGTTGGGGATTCCGTTTTCCGATCCCATCGCCGACGGCCCGGTAATTCAGCGCGCGGCGACAGCGGCGCTGGCGGCCGGGACCAAGCTCGATCATGTCTTCGCCATGGCGCAAGCGATCTCGGCGCTCGGACCCATCGTGCTGATGGGCTACTACAACTCGGTTCTGGGGCGCGGCGCAACGAGTTTCCTGGCGTCGGCCCGGACGGCCGGAGTGCATGGGCTCATTCTGCCGGACTTACTGTGGGATGCCGAACCGGAGTTTCACGATCTGGCGTTGCAACACGGACTGCCGCTGATTCCCTTCGTCGCGCCGACCACCGGCGACGAACGCATGCGCGCGCTGAACGAGACTCAAGTTCCGTTTGTTTACGCAGTATCGGTTACGGGAGTGACGGGATCGCGCGGCACGGTGCCGGCGGAGGTCAGCGAGTATCTCTTACGCGTTCGATCAGCCGTGTCCCAGCCCGTGATGGTCGGCTTTGGGGTTTCGAACGGCGATACCGCGCGCCAACTTGCGGAACACGCGGACGGCGTGATCGTGGGCAGTGCGATCATTCGCCGGATCGACGAATCCCGCACGCGCGGTCAGGCGATTCCGGCGGTGTCCGCCTTGGTGCGGGAACTCAAACTGGCGATTTCGCGGAGTTGATGATGATTCCGCGCCGAACAGGAGTAGGGCCATGTTGGTGATTATGAAGCGCGATGCAACGGACGAACAGATTAGTTCCGTCATCGCTTCAATTGAGAGTCTGGGTTACCAGGCGCATTCCATTCCCGGGGCGACGCGTACGGCAATCGGGGTGACAGGCAACAACGGACCGATCGGCCGCGAAGTGCTCGAATCGCTGCCGGGCGTGATTCAGGCGATTCGGGTGACGCGTCCCTACAAGCTGGTGTCTCGCGAAGTGAAACCCGAGGACACGGTGATCGAAGTGGGAGGCGTGCGGATCGGGGGTCCGGAATTGGTATTGATCGCCGGACCGTGTTCCGTGGAATCGCGGGCGCAGATCATGCAGTCCGCCGCATTCGCCCGCGCCGCCGGCGCCCGGATTCTGCGCGGCGGCGCGTTCAAGCCTCGCACGTCGCCCTATGCGTTTCAAGGTCTCGGCGAAGCCGCGCTGAAATTGCTTGCCGAGGCGCGTCAGGAAACAGGACTGCCCGTGGTCAGTGAAGTGCTGGATTCGGAGAGCATTGAGCTGGCGCGGAAGTACGTTGACATGCTTCAAATCGGGGCGCGCAATATGCAGAACTATGTCCTGCTCAAGCAAGCGGCGCGGACGATGAAGCCGATCTTGTTGAAGCGCGGCCCGGCGGCCACGCTCGAAGAGTTGCTGAATGCCGCCGAGTACATTCTCGCGGAAGGCAACTATCAGGTCGTGCTCTGCGAGCGCGGCATTCGCGGATTTTCTGATTTCGCGCGCAACACGCTCGATCTCACGATCGTTCCCGTCGTGAAAGAACTTTCGCACCTGCCGATTATCACGGATCCGTCGCATGGCACCGGCAAACGCAATCTGGTCATTCCCCTGGCGCTGGCCTCGGTCGCGGTCGGCGCGGACGGTCTGATCATTGAAATGCACCCTGACCCCGACCACGCGTTTTCGGATGGCTATCAATCGCTCTATCCCCAGCAACTGTCAACGTTGGCCCGTGAAATGGAGCAGATCGCCCCGGTCGTAGGCAGGGGGTTCGCCGTTCGTCCTGCGGGCTAAGCCGGTACCGCACGCCTGCATGTGGAGAGGCCTCGACTCAGGTTGAGGCCTCTTCTCTCGCCCCTGCGCCGAGGCCACCTCTCGGCAAATGATCGGCTAATCATAATATGAACAATGCCTTGCAGCGTGCGGAGAGCGACACATCCGGCACACGCTGCGCAGACGAATTGCGGTTCTCTTGCCTGATACCGCCCGAGCACGTTGCATTTCAATCACCGAATCATAGATTACGGAACATTAGTGGTCCGGGCAGGGCCGGCCATGCGGACGACGGCGACGGGCCCTACCCCTGAGGTGGCGAATCTCATAATATCGAGGGACGGACGATGCGTAAACGTAGCGTGATTTGGATCGCGCTGGCAGCATGCCTGTTGCTGCTGGTTTTGGGAGTTGTGGCGGGCGAAAAGGGGAAGGCCGTGCTGGTGAAGCCGCAGGGTTCGTCCTCGATGCTGATGCCGAACCAACAATCGGTTGATCCGACGCTGATCGATCGGATGGTTCAGTTGAAGAACGAGTTTGTAGCTTCGTTCTCGGGCCTCGCCGGCGGTGCTGAGGAAACGGGTATCGAAGGCATGAAGTCTGATCCGCCGTCTGACGAGGCGAACAAGCGGTTCGAGGCGGAGTGGGCCGAGGCGCAGGCTAAACAGATGATCCTCGATCAAGTGGAAGCTGAAGCCGCTGCCGCAGTCGAAGTCGAACCGTGGGCGGATGCCAAAGCCGCGCTTGATCGCGAGGCGGCGGGCGGAGCTCTGAGTCCGGCCGACAAGGCCTTGATAGCGGAATACGAGAATATCGAGTTCGCCGGTCGTGAAGGCGGCCACGGCGATCCGCTCGATGATAACGGCGGTACGACGTTTACGTGGGTGGGTGCGCCGGTCACGCGCATTCCGGTCAGCGGCACGGGCGGCACCTCGGCGGATACTGTGCACATTCCGTTGACGGTGTCGGGGATCGGCACGTACATCGTGGATGTCGAAGTGCAGATCGACTCGCTGCTGCACACGTATGACAGCGATCTGGACATCTTCCTGACCTCCCCGGCGGGCACCAGACTCGAATTGTCAACCGACAACGGCAGTACCGGCGACAACATGATTCGCACACGCTTTGACGACGACGCGGCCGCTTTGATCACGACCGGCGTTGCCCCGATGACGGGTTCCTACCGGCCCGAGGTGGCGCTGACTGCATTTGATACACAGGATCCGAACGGCGTCTGGACGCTGACGATCTATGACGATTTGGGTGGCGATACCGGTGGCGTCTTCCAGTGGAGCATTCAGATTCTGACCGCAAATTTGTCGAATCTGCACGACTTCGCCTGCACCACGATCCTCGCACCGGTCCCCGGTAACTATCCATCGGGCGCCACGCTCGCGGTGACGGCCCGCGCGGTGAACTTCGGCACGACCACGGAGCCGGGCACGCTCAACTACAGCTTTAACGGCGGCGCTACGGTTACCGAGGTGACACAGTCCCTCGCCCAACTGGGCACGGAGGATCACCCGTTCACGCCTCAGATCACTCTCCCGGCTCTGGACGGTCCGTACGTCCTCACCGTCTGGACTGAGGTGGCTGGTGATGCCGATGCACCCAACGACACGTCGCGCGTCACTGTCACCGTAAGAAACGGAACGGACTGTGGTGCGCCGGTGCTGTTGGCGGGCGCTTCCGGCACGCAGCTCTATAACAACTGCGGTGCGGGCGACAACCTGCCGGGGCAGCCCTGCGGCGCGTCCGGTCAGGACATGATATTCCGGATGGTCGTACCCGCCGGCAACTGGGCCTCGATCTGGCAGCCTTCCAATTCCATCGATAGTCGCCACACGGCGCGGTGGGGTGGCGCGTGCCCGGGAACGAATCTGTTGCATTGTGTGGACTCGCCGGATGAAGCCCGTTGGGTCTGGTACAACGGTACCGGTGCGACGGAAACGCTTTACCTGACCGTCGGCCTCTGGTCGCTGACGGCGACGTGCGGCAACTTCAACCTGAATTGGGACAACCAGCCGTGTGTTGCGGCCACCGTTCCCTTCACGGAGAATTTCGACACTGCGGTTCCGGTGGCTTTGCCGACCTGCTGGTCCTTCGAGAATGTGAATGCGATCACACCGATCTGGGAATCTTACGCAACGACGCCGCGTTCCGCGCCGAACAGCGCCAGCATCAGTGGCACGGCCAGTTCGAACAACGACTGGCTCTTCACCAAGCCGATCACTCTAACCGGCGGCATCACCTATCTGCTCGAATACTGGCGGCGTGCGGCGTCGATCACCTCTTATGATTCGGTCGAGGTGTTCTATGGAACGACGAATCAGTCGTCGGCGATGACGAATGTGATCCATGTGGCGGATACCGTGAAGACCACGGCGTATGCCCTGAAAGCCGCGACCTTCACTCCGGCGGTCTCCGGCGACTATGTCATCGGCTGGCACAACATCTCCCGTTTCAGCGGCAGCCGTTTGCGCATCGATGACATCGCGTTGACCCTTGCGGGTGGCTGCACGGCCCCGACGGTAACCGTCAATAGTGCTGTCGGAATCGGGCAGGTGACGCTGGCGGCGTCAGTAACCGGAGGCTCCGGCGGTGCGGTAGAATATCAGTGGTTTACCGGCACCGGCTGTGAAGAAGTGAATCGCATCGTCGGCCAGCGCGCCGCCGGCTACACCACGACTTCCAGCGGCGTCTTTTCCTGCCGCGCGTGGATTCTCGATTCGCTCAACTGCGCGACGTGCGATTCCGCCGAAGCGACGGTAACACCGCCGCCTCCGGGTGATAATTGCTCCATCGCGGTCACGCTGACGGGCGTACGCGACAGTCTGGTGAGTGTCAGCAATTGCGGCTACAGCGACCAGACGCCGGGTCAGTCTTGTGGATACTCGAAGGAGGATATGGTTTACTCCATGTCGGTGCCGGCCGGAAACGTCGCCAGCATCTGGCAATCGTTGAACGCTCTCGACAGCCGCCATAGTTTGCGCTGGGGCGGAGTCTGTCCGGGCGACAACCTTGTCGGTTGTATCGACGATCCCGACTACACCCAGTACTACTGGACGAACAACACGGGCTTGACGCAAACGGTTTACTATGTAATCGGCGGTTACAGCACGACAACGCCTTGCGGGACGTACACGCTGCAATGGCTGAATCAGGCTTGCACTGTGCAGTCCATACCGTACGCTGACAATTTCGATGACGTTCCTTCGCCGTTGCTGCCGTTCTGCTGGAATTCGGAGAACGCCGATGCCCTCACACCGGTTTGGGCCACTTACACGACGTCTCCGCGTTCGTCGCCGAATAGCGCGTCACTGGCGGGCTCGGCCACAGGCAACAACGACTGGCTGTTTTCCGAGGCGTTGGATCTCACCGGCGGCACAAGCTACACGCTTGAGTATTACCGCCGCGCGGCTTCAGTGACCAACTATGATTCGCTCGAAGTGAAGTTTGGCAACGCCCCGAACTCGGCGGCCATGACCACGGCGATTTCCGCACCGGAGACGTTGCAGGTTACCACGTACACGTTGGCGACGGGCACGTTTACTCCGGCCCTGTCCGGCACCTACTACGTGGGCTGGCACGGCATGTCCCGCTTCGCCAGCGCGCGCCTGTACATCGACGACGTGTTTATCTACCCGACCGGCGCCTGCGGGGCACCGACAGTGACGGTGAATAGCGTTGCTGCCATCGGTAGCGTAACCCTGACGGCCAATGCGGCGGGTGGATATGGCGGCGTTCTCGCCTACCAGTGGTACACGGGCGATCTCTGCCAGGCTGGCAACGAGATCCTGGGCGCCAACAGCAACACCTATCAAACCGTGACGTCCGGCGTCTTCTCCGTGAAGGCGTGGCGTGCGGATCCCGACGTGTGTGCGGCCTGTGACTCGGCCGAGGCAACGATCCTGCCGATTCCGCAAGGCGATCAGTGCAACAACCCGCTGATTCTCCCTGCCCCGGCACCCAATGACTCGTCGATCATCTCCGGTAGTACGACCGGATGGTCTGCGGATTGTTCCGACAGCTGCAACAGCACCATCGCGCGCTCTTCCGGACCCGATGCGTTTGTCCAGATCACGCTGACGGAATGCCGTCGGTTGGCGTTCGCGCTGGACAACGGGACCGTGGGCAGCGGTGATATGTACATTGCTGTTTACGCAGCTGGGTCTTGCTGCACGAATACCATTCTCTGCAACGACGACATATCCGCCTTCACAGTGGTATATTGGGAAGTAGCCGGTCAGCGTGGCTCGAGCCTCAATTCGTTTGTGGCCGGATCGCTGGAACCGGGTACATACATTGTGCGCGTCGGCTACTATGGCAGCTCGTCGGGCGCCTGGCGCCTGCGTGTATTCGACAATGGTGCCTGTCCGTGCAACGTGGCCTGCGAAGGCGGTGATATCGCGGAACCGGCGGAAAATCGTTTCGATCCGACATTCCCGACCACGGATCCCGACGGCGGCTGCAACAACACGGTGCCGGTATTCCTGACGCCCTCCTGCGGGCAGAGCTACTGCGGCGTGTTGTTCGACTACCTCGCGGCGGGAACCACGACGATTCGGGCTTACTACCGTGACACCGACTGGTATCAGTTCACCTTGGCGTCGGACCAGATCGTCACGCTGCAGTTGGCCACGGAAGATGTTCCGTTGACCTCGGTCCTCTATTCCGGTGCGGCTTGCGGCAGTCTGGTCGCGCTGGGCGCGGACTCCACGACCGCGTGCGATACGCTGGTCTTCAGCGACACGTTGACGACGGGCACGTACACCGCGGCCGTGGCGGCGCGGTATTTCACGGGCAACCCCAGCCCGTTGACGTATCGAGCGACACTGACTTGCGCGAGTCTCTGCGCCCCGGACACCGTGGTTGACTTCCGGATGCGGTTTGCCAATATAGATGCCGATCCGGTGATCAACGACCTCGTGTTCATGTGGGATCCGGATCCGTTGTTTGCGGGTACATACACGATCTGGGCGAACACGACGCTGGATCCGGTCTTCCCGGGAACATGGACCTCGATGGCAACCGGAATTCCGGCTCCGTCCGGACCCAATGTAATTGCGTACGTGTACGATGATGGTGCGGCTTTCGTCGGACCGCGACGATATTTCCTGGTGACGGGAACGTGTCCGTAGTCGCGAATCCACTCTAAACAGAAGGCGGGCGGGTCATTTGACCCGCCCGCTTCTCTGATACCTGCTCGCGAATTGAGTTAGAAGAAGATCGTCCACAGGGCGACCACGACCAGGACCAGAATCGTTGACGCGATCAGGTTCCATCGCCGCCGCGTGCCGTCAACCGCCCCGCTGCGCAATTCATGGCGTGCCGTGTGTCTGAACGTCAGCCCGCGCACGCTCTCCATCGCCGGTGGGCGGGTGATCAGGCTGACAACCGCCAGCATCGTCGTGCAGATGACAAACAGCAGTATCGCAAAGTGCAGGAAGTTGATCTCCGCCAGCCAACGTAGCGGCTCGAAACCGATTCCGCTCTGCTTGTTCACAATCTCCGCAACGAATCGCACGGCACCCAGCACCAGCCCGGTCAGCAGCGCGGCGATGGCGCCGGCTCCGTTCGCCCGCGGCCAAAACACTCCGAGCAGGAACACGGCGGCAATCGGCGGACTGATATACGCCTGCACGCTCTGCATGTAGATATAGAGCTGCGCCGACAACATCTTGATAAACGGCACCCACAGGATTCCGAGCAGCACGAGCACACCGGTGGCGACGCGTCCGAAATGCACTAACTCGCGGTCGCTCGCGTGCGGCCGCAATTTCTGATAGACATCGATCGTGAGCAAGGTCGAGCTGCTATTGAAACACGCTGCCAGTGATGACATCAGCGCGGCCAGCAGTCCGGCGACCACCAGCCCTTGCATCCCCACCGGCAGCAGCCGCGCAACCAGCGCCGGGTACGCCTGATCGCCGCTGATATCCGGGTACAGCGCGCGCGCGATAATTCCGGGCAGCACGAGAATGAACACCGGCAGAATCTTCAGAAACCCCGCAAACACGGTCGCGCTCTGCGCGGTGTCGATGTTCTTCGCGCTGAGCACTCGCTGCACGATGTACTGATCCGTGCACCAGTACCAGATGCCCAGAATTGGCGCACCGAAAAGGATTCCCGTCCACGGAAAGTCGGGATCGCTCATCGGTCTGAACATCGAAAAGAAATCCGCGGGCACCGCCTGCCGCAATTGCGACCATCCTCCGATTTCGACCAGTCCCATCACGGTCAGGACCGCGGCGCCTCCGATCAGCACGAACGTCTGCATCAATTCGGTGTAGATCACCGCCTTCAGTCCGCCCGCGATCGTGTACACCCCGGTCAGTACCACCAGCACGATGGAAGAGGTGTACACGTCCCAGCCCGTGAGCTGATTCAATAACAACGAGCCCGCCAGCAACGTAACGGAGACTTTCGTCAGTACGTACGCCAGCACGGAGACCGAGGTCAAGTACCAGCGGCTTGCGCTGTTGTACCGCCGCTCCAGAAACTCCGGCATCGTGAACACTTTGGAGCGCAGATAGAACGGCGCGAACACCCAACCCAGAATCAGCACGATGATACAGGCCAGCCATTCGAAGTGCCCGACGGCCAAGCCGGTCGCGGCTCCGGATCCGGCGAGGCCGACGAAATGCTCGCTCGAAATATTGGTGGCGAACAGCGACGCGCCCACGGCCACCCAGCCGACGTTGCGTCCCGCCAAAAAATAGTCGGCGGAGGTCCGCCCCCGCCGCGAAAAATAGAATCCGATTCCAAACACCACCGCAAAGTAGAGCGCAATAATTGCCAGATCAAGACCGCCGATGTTCATGGTCATGATGAACCTCAGAGTTTCGAGACGCGGGGATTATCTTCTCACGGTCAATGAATCAAATTCGAACTCGGACGGCCAGCGAACCGTCAGTTCATGGCGGTCCGCGCTGAACAGGTAGTTAGTCATGGGCTGGCCGTTGACGAGCACCTCCGCAGGCGCCGTCGCCAGGTCCTTCAGGATCAAAACCAGTCGCCGCGGCTGCGGCCGGTATTGGTCATGGTGAAGGATGCGCTGCACGGAGACCACCGCGTCGGAGCACCAACTCGCGTACGCCGTTGTCCGGTAGTCGCCGTCGGCAGAGCTGAAGCTGATTCCGTCGTCTTCATACAACTCCGACGTGTCGGGCCGCGTGGCCGGAAAGATTGTCGTCGTCAGCTCCCGAATCGGGTGCTCGTCGGAAAACTGCACGGAGTCGCGCATGAATACGCATCCTCCCTCACGCAGGAACATCGGCAGCCGTTCGAGCGGCGTATCGATCACCAGCTCCTGCTCGCCCTCGTACACGCGCGGCGTCTCCCATTCCAGCCAGCGGCCTTCCGGCAGGTAAATCCTCTGGAGTTTGGTTCCGACTCGCGTAACGGGCGCGACGAGCACGTCGTCGCCCCAGTAGAATTGATGTTGGTATGCCCAGTCAAATGCGCGTGGATCGTCCTGATGATTCCAGAATAACGGCCGCCACACCGGCACGCCGGTTGCACTCGCGTCATGAAACGCGGTGTACAGGTAGGGCATCAGTCGATAGCGCAAGGTTAGATACTTGCGCGCGATGTCCTCGACATATTCTCCGAACGACCATGGCTCTTGCGCGTCTTTTCCGTGATGCGCATGGGTCCGACTGAGTGGCGACAGCGCGCCAATTTGCATCCACCGCGCGTACAGCTCTTGTGACGGCGAGCCGCCCATGAATCCGCCGATATCCGTTCCGACAAACGGCACGCCCGACATCCCCTCGCCGAGCATCATTCGAATCCCCAGCTCGAGATGCTCTTCGCTTGACACGTTGTCACCCGTCCACACGGCAGAGTACCGCTGGATTCCCGCGAACGCGGCGCGCGTCAGGATGAACGGTCGCTCATTTGGATGTGTCTTCTTCAAGCCCGCATAAGTCGCCTCGGCCATCAGATAGCCGTAGCGATTGTGCGTCCGCTTGTGACTCGCGCGCAGGCCGTCGTCGTCGAACATCGTCTCCAGCGGAAAAGCCTGCCCCCATACCGCCGGCTCATTCATGTCGTTCCAAAATCCGCGCACACCCTGATCACGCCACTGACCGGCCAGCCCACCCCACCATTCCCGGGTGGCCTCGCGTGAGAAATCCGGAAAATACGAGCGCCCCGGCCAAACATCGCCCGTGTACACCTCTCCGTCGGGATAGCGCACGAAGTGATTCCGGGCCAGACCCTCGCGCGCGACCGAGTAGTTCGAATCCGCTTTCACTCCCGGATCCACGATCGTCACGACTTTGAATCCGCTCTGGTCCAGTGCTTGCAGCATCGGCTTGGGCCGCGCGAACCATTCCGGATGCCAGGTGAACACGCGATAACCGTCCATGTGATGAATATCAAGATAGATCACATCGGCGGGAATCCTCTTCTCGCGAAACGTGCGCGCGAGGTTGAGCACCTCGCTGTCGGGATAATAGCTCCAGCGGCATTGCTGATAGCCGAGGGCCCACAACGGCGGCATCGGCATGTGTCCCGTCAAATCGGTGTAGCCGGACAGCACCTCGGCGAAGCCCGGTCCGGCCACGAAGAAGTAGTCCATCACACCGTCATCCGCCGCGAACGACAAGTAGCGATGGTTCCCCGCGCCCAAATTGAATCGTGAGCGAAAGCTGTTGTTGAAATAGACGCCGTAGGCCCGGCCTTCACGCAGACCGACATAGAACGGAATGGACTCGTAGAGCGGATCCGTGTCTCTCGTGTATCCCGGAATATCGCTATTCCACATCGTCCATTCGCGGCCGCGTTTGTCCAACTCGCCCGTTTTCAAACCCAGGCCGTAGAATCGCTCGTCGGCTCCGATTTCTTTCCAACACCGCACTTCGGATCCGTCCCAGCCGATTCCGAATCCCGAATCGTCGTTCTGCAGCAGATTGCCGTTCGCATCGGCGATCGTGATTCGACACGGCAACAGCTGCACGATGACCCGGAGCTTGCGACTGGCGAGCAGGATTCCGCCTTCAACCACGGAATGCTTCGCCGTCACGCCCTGCGCGGGGAGCTGCACAATGCCGGCCAGCGGCGCCACGTCATGGTCTGCCCGCGTCAGCCACACGCGCAGGATATCGTCTCGCACAAATCGCAGATGCAGCACGTGTCCGCTGGTGACGGTGAGATCCGCGCCGTCAACGAGCAACTGCTGTTCGAGCACATTTCCGAGGAACTCGTAATTGGCCCAGGCCGGTACCGTCAGCAGCATCAGGGCAAGGGCGAGGCGTCGTAACATAGTGGGGGGGGGGGCAGGAGCGCGGCGGCGGCAGCTTACTGGAACGTCAGCGTCACCGTCGCTCCGCTGTTAATGGTGAGGTTCTTGCGCTCGTAGGGCTGCCCATTCACGGTCGTTTCCACGACGTAGGTGCCCGCGAGCAGCCGGTAGGTAAACGGCGCGGTCAACACCTCGCATCCCGCTCCGATGCGGATGTCCGGTGTTACCGGCGAAATCTTCACTTTAGTTCCGGCCGGAATTCTGCCGTTGACTTGCAGCGTGCCGCTCGCCAAATTCACGATCTTCACATCGTCAAGCGGCGCGTTGACCACGATCTCCTTGCTTAACGGACACCCGGGATTACCTTCGGCCTCGATCCGGATCGTTCGCCTGCCCGGCGAAACCGCGGTCCAGAGCGGATCGCCCGCCAGCAGATAACCGACCTGCCTGTCGTCCACGAACAGCGTCGCATTTCGGTCCGCCTGAATCCCCAAATTCCCCGCATTCCCCGGATGGCCGGAGGGTGCCGGCGCCGGGTTCGCTGCCGCTCCCGGCTTCAAGAGCACAGGCAACTCACGCGGCTTCGCATTCACGGGTTCACGTTTCGCCGTCCTGACTTCATTGCGCACGGACCCCTCCTCGGTTTCCACGGAGTCGTCCGGAGTGCCGCGCATCAAGGGAGTCGAGTCAACGCCGCCGGTCGCACCTGCCGGATCTACAGCCGGGGTCGTGACCGAATCTCCCGGCTTGCCAGCCGCCGCCGAATCTCCCGGCAGTGTCGTGATCGGAAATGAGGCCAGTTCGACGGCCTGCGGCCGAAGGAATAGCACCCACACCCCCGCCGCGATGGCAGCGGTCACGACCACGGCGAGCAGCCACGGGGTAATGCCCGCCTTGCGTCGTTCGTGCGGCGCCGCGATCGGCGCCGGTTCCGGCCGTCGCGTCGGTTTCGTAGCGGACTCGAGTCCCGGCGGCGATGTGTGCTCGCGTGGCAACTGAACCGTAACCGTCGACGCACCGTCGCGCGACTGCTGAAAGCGCTCGAATTCCTGTTGCAAGTTCGCCGATGGAAAGGCCTCGCCGGCCAGCTGCTTCAGCTCCTCATGCGCGCGCCTTTCATCATAGCCGACGCTCCGGGCGTACGGGTCAAGCTGGTCAATGAACGCGCGCGCCGTCTCCGTTCGTTCGAGCGGCGCCAGCTTCAGTGCGCTTTCGATGGGCGCATGCAGCTCGCGCGGAATGTCGTGAGCGACAAAATATTCCGGCAACTCAAACCGCCGCGCGCGCACCCGATCCATCAGCTCGTATTCGTTCGTGGTCTTGCCATACACCGACTCCCCGGTCAACAAGTCCAGGAACACGACCGCGAGCGAATAGATATCCGAGCGCGCATCGAGCTGTTCCGGTGAATGAATCTGTTCCGGCGACATATATTGCGGTCGGCCTTTGATCACGCCGCCCATGGTTTCCGGCCGTACGAGACCGGCCACGCGTGCGATGCCAAAGTCGATCAGCTTCACCGCGCCCTGTCGCGAGATCATGAAGTTCGATGGTGCGACGTCGCGATGCACGAGATGCAGTGGTGCGCCCGTGGTCGGATCGGCCCGCAGGTGCGCGTAGTGCAGCGCCTTACCGACTTGTCGCGTAATGTAGATCAGCGTCCGCGGCGTCAGCTTTCGCCCGCGCTCCTTCAGCCAGAGCTGCAAGTTGCGCAGATCGCCGCCGTCGATGAACTCCATGATCATGAATACCCGCCCGCGCGACCGCTTCAGCGTGTACAACCGGCAGATTCCCGGATGATCCAATCGCGCGATGAGCTGTGCCTCGGCCTGAAACGCCGCGAGCGCCGATTCCTGCCGCAGCAGTTCAGGGTGAATCTCCTTGAGCGCGACGGGCAGGTGCAGGTTTTCATCCCACCCCGCATACACAATTCCAAAGCCTCCGGCTTTGATCTCGCGCAGCACGGCGAACTGGTCGTCGAGGGAGAAGGGTAAGGCCACAGTCATAGCCGAATGTAACAATTATCCCCCGGTTTGTCAAACAAACATGGACCCGTTCGTTCTCCAAGGGTCAGACCGGGCGGTACCCGCTGTCCGCGTTGGAATCTTTCATGTCGGAGGATAGGCCTCCCAACGCCACGGAAAATCCAAAACAGCGAGCAACACAGTATATGTAAACATGTATATTAATTAGGCTTACGCAAGACCGGCGCATGTGTTCAGATGTGTTATATTGTATTTTGTCACAGCCACGGCATCTCTAATCCTGTTGCTCCCAATATATCCCATGTGCCTCCGCATCGCGATCGCCTTCCTAGTTTCCCTTTGGACTCTGACCGGCTGCTCTTCCGATTCCGGGACCACAGACACGGTGAACCGTCCACCCGTGATCGAATCACTTACGGTCAGCGCGGACACGATCTACCAATCACAGCAGACCACACTCTCGTGTATCGCGTCCGATCCCGACGGCGACTCCCTTGCCTATCGCTGGTTCTCTGCCGACGGCAGCTTCAACCCGCAAGCCACTCGACCGTTCGTGAATTGGCGATACGCGGGCACGTTGGCCTCACGCGATACAGTAAGTCGTACCGTCCACTTGACAGTAATCGCGAACGGCGATTCCGTTTCTGCCAATACTCAGCCGATCATCATCTTCAACGGTGACCTCTGGAACGACACCGGTGAACCGTTCATTGATGAGTGGGACGACGGCGGGTACAATGGGCAATGGGACCCAGGCGAGGTCTTTTTCGATCTGCCAACGTCATACAACGGTCCGTTCGCGCCGCGCCTTCTTGTATCGTTGAACAACCGTTACGACCCGCCCAACGGTTACTTCGACGAGTTCGAACTGTTCACGTACTTTCCCTCATCCGACAGCACACCCGATCCACGCTTTCCGGTCCTCTATTCATGGGAAGAGGTGAGATACGGAATCCGCAATTTCGGGTCAGAATGGATAAACCTCGGCCAGGATTCTACGGGCACCGCCGTGTACATGCACTGGATAGATGTCCGGTCAACGTGGATCGACCGTCGGCACGACGGAGTATTCAACATGCCGATCCAGTGATACCTTCGAAGATCGGTGGCACTGGACAAAGCCACGCACAGCAAGCCCCCGGCCATTTCGACCGGGGGCATTTTGTTCGTCGGGTCTCCCCCCACATCCTGCGGGGGGGCAGGGGGGCAAAAGTCTGGCGCGCTACTCTACTCCAAATCGCAGGTGATCCGCATACAGTCCATGTCCCCGAAGAATGGATATTCGATGGGATAAGTACTGTGACGATATCCGGCGCCGATGATCAGCGGTGCACCGTTGTTGTCGGAAATCAGATCAAGCCGCCCGGCGGCCACGATTCGTCCGTCGATGATCAGTGCAGAGTTGGTCCCGTTGACGACAACGCACACACAGCTCCATTCGCCCACCGGCACCGAGTAGTACGTCGGATCGCCCGCGGTCGGCCACGGACTTCTCAGCACCATCCAGTCGCCGTAGCCGCCGTTTAGACTGCGATTCCATACGAAAGCGGCAAGCTGATTGTGATACACGCGCGTGCCGTTCGGCAACGTAATGTATGCCGGCTCGATGCGCACGGCAAACCCGCCGTGCAGCGCGTCAAAGCTGTTGTTCGAGATCAGATAGAATGGCCCCGTCTCTTCCGTCGGTTCCTGGGACAGTCTGATGCGCGTCCAAATTTGAAACTCGCTTTCATAGAACGCGTTGTCATTCACGACCTCCAAATGAGATGCGCAGCGGTTCTCGAACTCGCCGACATAGCCCGGGAAATGCAAGGATCCGGTACTGTGGTAGCAATCGGGATCCGCTTCGAGTCCCCACGGGGGTGGACACGGTTCCACTCGCGTCGCGTCATGCCCGTGACCGGTCTGATCGAACGTCGCGCCGCCGCCGTTTTCGTTCATTTCCCAGCGCGCGCAATCCGAGTTGAGCACCGCCGGCCGCGACGTGAGGCCGTGCGCGGCCACCTGATAGAACCGTCGCGCTTGCAGCAGACTTACCGCCGTCGTGTCGGTCCACTCGCTCACGGGAGCCAGCACGGTCGTAACCATTTCCATCGGATCCAGCGGGTCATCGAACGAGCCGCGATAGACCTGATAGTACTGGGCGTTCGGCACATCGGCCCACGCCAGATGCAGCAACCGGTCGGACCCGAACTGCGCGACAAGCTCAATGCCGCCCTGCGGCGACAGCATCACCGGCTCGAATAACGTGACCTGCGGCGCCTCACACAGGTAGCAGCACTCATCGTTCGAACACTGCAACCGGTAGTCTTCGACTTCGCCGTCCAGTCGCGGACTGCCGATCGGATCGACATCATCGTCCGCGGTAAACGGCGTCGTTGAGAGACGGAGGCGGATGTGCAGCGCGCCGTTCGGGATCGCATTCTGAACGTGTGCGACGAGGAAATTCAACCCGGCGGTTACTACTTCATTGGTCACAAACCACTCGCTGACCGAAGAACCGTCCGCACAGGTCAGCAGATCATGGAACGATCCGTTGCCGTCCATGTCAATCCAGCCCGAGACGAACATCGGCTGACCGCGATAATTCGGTCCGGTCGTGACCGTCACGCCGAACGAGACCTCGTTGCAATTGCCCCACACCTGCGTCTCGCACTCCGCCAGGAATCCGTCGTCGGAATCGTCACCATCGACCGTCGCGTACGGCAAGTCTTCGGCCGTAATCGTCGCCCCCAGCCAGCACACGCCGCTGAGCAGATGGGCGGGTCCACCGCTGAGCCGGTCACGTGTAGAGTAGGGCGGTGTCGGCAGATCGCCGAGGTCCGCACGATCCGGCAGCCTGACGTAGGTCGTGCATGGTGTGCTGGCCGAGAAGCCGCACGAATTTGTGACGTCGAATCGATAGACAATCTGCCCCGCGTTTTGCAGGCAATCCGCCTGATCGAGCTCTACACACCAGAAACCGTTGCCCTGATCGACGGGACTCCGTGGCCCGGAACACTCGCCGTTCGGGAACACAAGTTGAACGGCCTGAATGCCGAACGGGTCACTGATCTCAGCGCACACCGTGAACGAGTCACCCGGATCAACCGAGTCGGCATTCGCCGTCGCGCATTGTACCACCGGATAGACCGGATTCACGAGCACAGTCCACCAGCCGTCGGTCACGCTGCACTCGCACTGGTCCGTGGCCACGATCCGATAGCGCAAATTGCAAGTCGCGTTGGGCCGCGCCGCCGGAAGCTGCAAACAGTAGGTCTGCCCGACTGGAATCAGCGAACTCGAATCCGCGTACGAACCGTCCTCGCATTCCCAGAACAACATCGCCGTAGATAGGTCGCCTCCCGCATCCGTGATGTTCGCGCAAATCGTCACCGGCGAACACGCGTCAACGGCAGTGACCGGCGTGTGCACCACGACCGGGCAATGCGGGACCGCCTGAATCGGGAACCACTCCGTGATCGCCGTCGCGCCGCAGGCGTTTACCGCCTGAACCATGTAGCGAATCTCGCAGCTCGGGCGAATGTCGATCAGCGACGGCGGAATGTCCGCGCAGTAGTCGCCGCCCGCCACTGCCGCCGGAATTCTTAAGGTATCCGGTCCGCAAGTGAACGAACCGACGACGCTGGTGATCGCACTGAACGTGTCAACAATCGTCGCGCAGACAGTACCGCCGAAACAGTCCTGTCTCTGCGTCAGCGGAGTATGTATGATGTGTGGCGGGCGCTGTCCGAGTGTAATCAAATGCACGCCGTCCGTCCGCTCGCAACCGCAACTGTCGCGGGACACGATCCGATACTCCAGCGTGCAGGTAGCGTCGGGGCGGTTCGCCGGAATCGTCGCGCAATAGCCTGCTGCGCCCGCCGGCATCGGCAGCGAAACCGAATTGCTCTCGTCCCCGGCACACCACCAGTCCAAGGTCACGGTGGATAGATCGTTGAGCGAATCTGCGACGTCCGCGCAGATCTCAATCGCCGCGCACGCATACGCGGTCGCAACGGGAACGTGGGTAATCACGGGACAGTGTGGCAGGACCTCAATGGCGTACCACTCGGTCACACTCACGGCACCGCACAGATTGGTCGCCCGCATCCGATAGTAAATCTCGCAGCTCGGACGAATATCCACTAATTCCTGCGGCAGGATCGCGCAATATACTCCCGGTACGAGCTGCGGCGTCATGGGCACGGTGATCGTGTCGCCGCCCGCGCAATAGAACGAACTCATCACACTGGCAAGCCCGGACTGTCCCGCGCCGATCAGCGCGCAAATCTGCGCGTTTCCGCAGTCCGGCCGGGAGGTTATCAGCGTATGCTCAATCGTCGGCGGTGTCACCTGAATCCGGATCGTGTCCGGAGCGGTAAGCGTGACACAGCCGCACGCATCCGTCGCGCGAATGCGGTATGCGATATCGCAGGTGGCGTCGGGTCGTGTCGCCGGGATCACCGCGCACCATTCGCCCAGCGGCGTGAACTCCATCGGCAGCGTAGCCGAATCTTCCGCCCCGCTGCAACGATAGTCGAGCAAGACGCCGTTCAAGTCGCCGCCCGCGTCAAACACGCTGCTGGCGCAGACGGTGATGTCCTGACACCCCTGGGCGGCGAGCACCGGAGTGTAGCTGATTACCGGACAGTGTGGAGTAATTCCGATTTCATACCAGATAGTCTCGGCGGTAAGTCCGCAGCTGTTGATCGCACTGATCTGATAGTGCACGACACAGCTCGGCCGAATGTCGATCAAGGCCTGCGGAATCTGAACGCAATAAACGCCCGGCACGAGGTCCTCGATCATCGGCACATGCAGCGTATCGCCAGCATCGCAGAAGAAATGCGCCGTTGCGGTTGCATGGCCCATTCCTGCGCCGATCAGCGCACAAATGCTCGTGTTCTGACAGTCATAACGCGCGCTCACCGGGGTGTGTGTGATCGTCGGTGGCAGCGTGCTGACTTCGATCGTCAGCAGTCCGGTTGACGTGTCGCAGCCGCAGGCATCGCCGGCGCGAATCTGATATTCCAGATTGCAATATCCGTTCGGTCGCCCGGCCGGAATCGTCGCGCACCAGCCCTCCGGCGGAATCAGCACCAGCGGGAGCGTCGTGAACGTCGTGTCGCCTGCGCAGCGATAGTCAACCACCGCGCTATCCAGATCTGCTGCGGCATCCGCGAGTCCGGCGCAAATCCGAATCTCGCTGCAACCCCCGGCGCTCGTAATCGGTATGTGCTCAATCTGCGGACAATGTGGCACGACGGCGATCGGATACCAGCCAACCTCCGACGACACGCCGCAGAAATTCGTCGCCCGGATTCGGTAGTTCACCACACAACCGGGCCGGATATCGACCAGGGATTGCGGGAGGTTCGCGCAGAACAGTCCCGGCGTCAGCTGCGCCGTCAGCGGGACGGTAATCGTGTCGCCGCTCGGACAGTAGAACGAGATCTCCTGTGCCGCCAACGTGCCTTGTCCGGCGCCGATCAGCGCGCAGATGTCCACGTTCTGGCAGTCAAAGCGCTGCTCGACCGGCGTGTGCGTGATCGTCGGCGGTGTGGTGGTGACCGTCACGAAATGCACGCCATTCGTCGTACTGCAGCCACACGAGTCTTGCGCCCGGATCTGATACTCCAGATTGCAAGTTGGATTCGCCCGCTCGCCCGGAATCGTGCCACACCAGCCGACCAATGGCACCAACACCAGCGGAACCGTGCTGAAGTCCGCCTCGCCGGCACAGCGGTAATCGAGTAGCACGCTCGAAACATCGCCCACCGCATCATTCACGGCGATACACAGCGGTATCGCCGCACAGGCCTCGACGGTTCGCAGCGTATCGTGAACAATCTCCGGGCAGTGCGGTGCGATCGCGACCGCGTACCAGCCCACTGCGCTGTCCACGCCGCAGTCATTGACCGCTTGGATGCGGTAGCTCACCACGCAGCTTGGCCGAATATCGACCAATGGCTGCGGAATCGTGGCGCAAAAAACTCCCGGCGCGAGCTGCGGCACCATCGGCACGGTAATCGTATCGGTTCCCGGGCAGGCAAATGAGATATCGTGCGCGATCAGGCTCCCCTGTCCCGCGCCGATCCATGCACAGAGCTCAACAGTCCTGCAGTCGAACCGTGTTTCCACGGGCGTGTGGGTAATCGTCGGCGTCGTCGTCGTCAACGCAACCGGATGCGGACCGTTCGTCGCGCCGCATCCGCATTCGTCCTCGGCGCGAATCTGGTATTCGATGTCACACGTCGGATTCGTTCGCGGGTACGGAATCGTGCCGCACCACCCGACGAGCGGGACGAAGACCAGCGGGACCGTCGCGAACGTTTCGTCGCCCGCGCAGCGATAGTCCAGGACTACAGCGGCCACGTCCCCCACTTCATCTTCGACGCCCACGCAGAGCGAAATGGCGGCACAAGCGCTCGCTGTTCGCAGCGTGTCATGCACAATCACCGGACAGTGCGGCGCGATCCCGATCGGGTACCAGCCCGTGCTGGCGCCCGCGCCACAGCTGTTGACCGCGCTGATTTGATAGTCGATCACGCACGACGGCTGAATCTCAACCAGACTCTGCGGGATCGTCGCGCAGTACGTATTCGGCGGAAGCACTTGCGGCGTCAGCGGCACGCTCAGCGTATCGCCGCCCGGACAAACAAACGAAATCAGGGCCGCGGCCAGGCCGCCCTGCCCGGCATCAATCACCGCGCAAATCTCCACGGTTCGGCAATCGAATCGCGTCGGCACCGGCGTATGCACGATCTCCGGCGGAGTCGTCGTGACCGCAATCGTGTGCGTTCCATTGGTCGTGGTGCAGCCACAGGCGTCCGTCGCGCGAACCTGATATTCCAGATTGCACATCGGATTCGGGCGATCACCGGGCAGCGTCACGCACCACCCCGCGAACGGAACGATGGCCATCGGCAGGCTCGCGAACGTCGTGTCTCCCACACAACGGTAATCCAGAAACACGCCGCTCACGTCGTCTTTGGCGTCCGTCACGTTCGCGCAAAATGTAATCGGCGCACAGCCCGCGGCGGCTCGCACGGTGTCCATCACGATCTGCGGACAATGCTGAACCCACGGCGTCGTATGCCAGCCGGAGAAGCCCGCATATCCGCAGGCATCGCGCGCTTCGATCACATAGCGCACGTCGCACGTCGCGTTCACGAACTCCGCCGGTAAGGTGGCGCAAAATACCGTCGGTATCAGCGGTTGCGGCAGCATGGCGGCGATCACCGTATCGGTATCGCAGACCCACGTGGCGAACCAGGCCGCCACGTCGTTGCGCATGTCAGTGGCCGTCGCGCAGACGGCGAACGAATCGCAGGCAAATCGTTCCGTCACCGGGTTATGCTCGACAATCGGGAAGTGCGGGGTCGGCGTGCGACAGGTGGCGCAACTCGCCGTCAGGCCCTGATCATCGAGCGTGGTGGCCCGTACGCACAAACTGTCGAAACCGAGTCTGCTCGCCGGCACGGTGAAGCTCCACGGCGGTGCTCCCACCGGAGTAAAACAGGTATCGAACCCCTGCTGCGGAATGCCCCAGCAGATGTCCGTGGAAATCAGCGTTCCGTCATTCTCCCACGCGTTCACGCTGACCGTCATCTCCTCACACGCAAATCGCGGCGGAATATCGCAGGTAACGTAGGGCGGCTCGTCCACGCAAATTTGTGCCGTGTCGCACGGGAAGTAGATACTCATGCCGTACGGGTTGATCATGGACACATAGAATTGCACGAACGGGCCGATCGCCGAATCCGCGGGAACGGTTCCGCACCAGCTCCCCGGATGCAGCGGATCGGGTTCCATTGCGGTCGGGAAGAAGCTGTCCTGTCCCGCCCGGCGATAAAGCAGGTACGCCAGCCCGCCCGGATACGGATTGCCCTCCTGCAGCATCGTGGCGCAGATCGGCAGCGCGGCATAGGCTGGACGGCACGGGCCTTCCATCAGCTCGAGTGTCTCCGGCGACCAGGCGAACGTCGGACAGGTGTGCAGGCTGAACGTATCGACATCAGACGCAGTCTCGCCGAGATTCGTGACCTCGGCGTACAAGTTGTGAACCAGTCCGTTCTCACAGCACAACGGTGAATCGTAACACAGGAAGTAGGTGGAGAACAGATTGAACCGCACCACACCCCACAGGTCAAGAAAGTCATTCTGGATCGGGACGGTCGCCCCGCGCGACGCAATCGCCAGCGGCGCAAAGTGATCATAGCCGCTCAGGCAGCCGCCCTGCACCAGGGTATCGCAACGACCGCTCTGCGGACAACGATCGTAGCAGTCGCACATCGAGTTGTAATTACACCAGCTCAAGAACTTCGCGCCGTAGGCCGTCATTTCCGTGCGGAGCAGGTTCACATTGATGAACGGCAGCGTGCGACACGAGTCGTTGTTTTCGTCCGCGACCAGAATAATGAACCGCTCGGAGTTCGGTCGCCAGGCCGTCATTCTCAGTGCCGCCAGGATCGCCTGGTAAGCCGGTTCCTGGCCGCCGGACATCAGCACCTGCGTCAACGTGTCCAGGCGCTGCCGGAATCGGTTCGCCGTGTAGAGTTCGGCGGTATTCTCATGAATCGGGCTGCCCGGAAATCGCGTGTATCCCGGCGGTGTATTCAGGCTGCCCGAGTTGCTTTGGCCGTATCGCACGAGGCCGAATTTCGCGTCGATCGGCGTCGGCAATGAGTCCACGAGACCCTCAATCGTCGAATCGACGCGCAAGATCAGCGCGTCCATGGACCGCGACAAGTCCATGACGAACACCATATCAACCGGCCGGGTTTCATTCGCGAAACAGTAGGAGAGCAGGGCCATCTCGCGGCCATCCTCGCGGAGCGTGAACGCCGTAATCGGGAGGTTCAGCACAGCCGTATCGCTGCGTGCGACCTGCGCGCGAAGTTTCATTCGGGGAAACGAGTCCGTCTCCACTGCGGTGATAGTGATACCTAATGCGCGCTGCGGGTCCAGGGGCTGCGCGATTCCGCTGCGGCCCAGAGCCAACCCGCCGAGCACCATGCACAAGATCAACTTGAAGACTCTCATTGGAAACTCCTTGACAAACTTAACCGCCCGCGCGAACCCGTGCAACGACCCGCCACCATCAGGCATTTGCGGCGCCCCGCGCACGTGTGAGCCATGAACTTGCTCGGCACGAAACGCCAATTCACATGAATATACAGGACCGTATGCCGAGAGTCAATACGTTCTATCCGCCGGTTTGAACGAACGACAAGCGTAAACTCAAGAAAAACAGCGGTACTGACCCTGCACGATCGGTGGAACTTCCTTCCAGTTCTAAAGTTAAGCGGAGGTTCCGTTCGGCGCCCGGACGCCCCCGAAATCGAGACCTGAAAATCCGGGAGGCGCGCAGCGCTCGTGTGCGGCAACACGCCCCGCGAGTGCCACATTTTTGCGGTCAACCTCCGCGATATTCGATCCGTACAAATGTTACAGCTACTGCAATGTCAGATGTAATAACGCAGAGTGGACTTGATTGTCCACTTCGGGGTTCGTAAATTAGTCTCAAGCGACATTCTTCGTTTCGGAGACAGCATGCGACGCTTCGGACTCGGTCATATCTGCCTGCTCTTCGCGGGTCTAACGATCGGCGCCTATGCCGATCCCGGCGACACCACGGTTGTCCCGACCTTTGTGGAGGAATACCAGAACTGGGCGGACGCTCACGTCGGCACCTTCGCCTTTCCCTCGCTCGAGTTGGAGTTCAATCAGGCCTGGCTGCATATCGAACTCGGCTGCCCGTCGGCGCCGGGTGATTGCGACCCGTGGGACCGCACGGCAAATCTCAGCGTTCGCCGTCCCCGCGGCGATGAGACGGAGCATATCGAGCTCGCGCGCTACATTACTCCCTACGACATTACCGGCGGCAATCGGCCGGGCACTTGCGGCTGGGATTATGAGATGCTCGAGTACCTCCCGCTGCTCCACGACAGCGTTACTCTGTCGAGCTACATCGAGAGCTACATCGGCGGCAACATGGGCTGGCTGGTGACGGCGACCTTCTATTTTGTCGAGGGTGACTTGCCGATGCGCCCCTATCAGGTCGAGAATGCCTGGGCGGTCGGCTACCTCGGGATCGGCAATCCCGCGGATCCGCCCGAAAGTCGTCTTCCGGCGGCGGCGATCCAGACTCATGAGTACACGACGGCGGTCACCGTGCGGGTGGTAACGACCGGTCACGGTCAGGGGAACACGATGAATGCCGCTGAGTTCTCCCGCCTCGCGCACGGGGTGTGGGTTAACGATCAGTATTTTGAGCACATGCTTTGGCGCGCCGACTGCAATTCCAACCCGTGCAGTCCGCAGGGCGGAACCTGGCAATTCGCGCGCGCGGGTTGGTGTCCCGGTTCCAAGGTCTCGCCCTGGGACAATTCCGGTATCGCGTTCACCTCGGGTACGCCGTTGCAGATTCAATATGTGATCGAGGACTATGAGAACTTCTGTCGTCCCGACAATCCGGATTGCGTGAGTGGTCAAACCTGCACCGACTGCAACTACAACTCAACGGGTCACACCGCACCCAACTACAACACGGTCGGCCAGGTCATGCTCTGGCGCGCGTCCGGCACCGGTGCCGCGCCGCGCGCGTTGCCCGCGCCCGCGGCCTTCCGGCTCGATCAGAATTATCCGAATCCGTTCAATGCTTCGACCACGCTGCGTTTCAATCTGCCCGGGGAGGGCTGGACTCGCCTGCTGATTTACGATCTAACCGGTCGGCTGGTCGCGGTTCCCATGGATCAGCGGCTCAGCGCGGGCGAGCATGGCGTCAGCGTCGATGCGTCGGCACTGGCTAACGGGTTATACATCTATCGGATAGAGTTTGGTGGGAAGTCCCTTTCGCGGAAGCTCATCGTTCTGAAATGAGGCACGGTGGCTGCGGAGGCATGCCATTCGGCCGTGCCTCGACACCCCCGTCCGAACCCGCTTTCGTCCGGGATTCCCGACCCCGCGGCAGCACCGTAAATCTTTGCAATGCAAAGAGAAGCGAGATTTTTTTGCATCTTGTCGGATTCATAGGATTTTCAGTGCTTTGTACGTATATTTGACTACTCGGAATATTCGCAACTCTATGCGACACTTACGTCCGGGGACATTCGCAGGCCTGTGTCACGGGAGGATTTCGGTTGGATTCCTTTTCGGCTTGGCGAGCAAAAGTAGGTGACAGAACAGGGGTGCGTCCCCAAGCTGGTGAAGGGTTGGAAGATGTTGAACATTTATGTCGGTAACCTCGCGTATGGTTTGACCGAAGATGAACTGCGTGGCGCCTTTGAGCAGTACGGTGCCGTGGACAAGGTCAGCCTGATCATCGACAAGATGACCGGCCGCTCGCGCGGTTTCGGGTTCGTCGAGATGACAAACGAAGACGAAGCGCGCAATGCGATCGCCAGTCTGCATGACGTCGATCTGAAGGGTCGCAAGCTCTTGGTTCGCGAAGCCGAGCCCCGCGCCCCGCGCGGCGAGCGTCGCGAACGTTCGCGCTGGTAAGCAATCTTTCGCCGAGCGGGGACGGTGTCCCCGCCGGGACGTAAAGCCGAATCATAGGGGCAGATGGCATCGCCCGCTATGATGCGCACACGGAAGTATTGAAACGGGCGATCCCTCGGGGTCGCCCGCTCTGCTCTCCCCCCCGTTCACGGGGGGGGCCTCGGTGCCTTCGCCGAGCCGGGCGTCCTCGCCCGGCCGGAATCCGGCTCATCCTTCGGCTACAGCGTCCGAGAACTGGTGGGCACCGCCGTGCCTCCGATCCTGAATGGTTGCGAACGCCGCGAATAGTGATTCACGATGTTCAATCGCACGTAACTCGGCCATCAGCCATGTCTCAGGTTTGCTTGCAGATCCGGAGTCCGTGTGCTACATTTGCGTATGCTCGGTCTTAGAATCAACCGGAGAAAGTCATGAGCACTTGTCGCATGTTATGTCTAATAGGGGCGGTGGTGATCTATCTGATGCCGGCATTGGCTCAGATCACGATTCACGTTGCCGACCTGGCGCCGATCGGGACTCAAGCCGAATACCATGTACAGGATACCGCGTCGTTCTCGGTCGGCTCCTCCGGCGCGAATCGAGTTTGGACCTTCGAGGACTACGATTGGGACCAGGTGGGTACGGTCACGTCGATGGCACCCGAACAGACGCCCTACGGCTACCTCTTTCCGGATGCCAACGCGGCAATCCAGTTCGGGGAAATGTACATCTACAATGAGCAGCTTCCGGTCGGAGTCTATCGGATTGGAGTTGCCAGTGCGACCGACACCGCGATCTATTCTCAATACCCGGTCGAACTCGTGCTCCCGTTGACATATCAGGCCAGTTGGACGTCGGTAGCGCGCTGGGCGGACTATGCTCCGGGGTGGCAGCGCATGGATTCCACGCAGTTCACGATTGATGGATGGGGAACGCTCGAAACACCGTACTTCTCGGGCCCCGTATTGAGGAAGTTCATGCACCGCTGGTCCACGTTTGGACAGATTGGCCAACCACCGCAATGGTCGGCTGAAAATGTCGGTTATCACTGGGTCTCACAGACCGGGTTTCCCATGGCTGAGGTATGGTCACGCGACGGCGTGCTCGATCCGAACTTCACGCAGGGATTGCTCGGAATGTCCTCGATCATAACTGCCGCCGATCCGCCTCGCGGTCCGGTCGCGCGCACCTTTGCCGTACGCCAGAACTACCCGAATCCCTTCAATCCCGAGACGCGGATTCCGGTCGATCTGGAGCGCGCGGGATTGACGCAGCTGAAGATCTACGATCAGCTCGGCCGGCTAACCTACTCCCGGGAGATCGAACTGCCCGCCGGTTCGAACGAATTGATCATCAACAGCTCGTCGTGGTCCGCCGGCTCCTACTATGCCCGCGTATCGCGGGGGTCCGACGTGAACACGATCCGCATGAGCCTGCTCAAGTAGCAGTCGTCGGTCTCCGTTGTCCCCAGCCCACTCTGTGGCGGGACCAGGGGCCTATCCTGAGATAAGGGTGGTAATCGTGCTTGCCCGCCGGGCCGGGTAAAGTCATCGCAACCCGGCCGGAAACAGTAACCGCGGCGATTCTACAAGCGGGCGACCCATCCGGGCCGCCCGTGTTCGATCTCGGCTCTCCCCCAAAATCTTCGATTCGGGGGGACCAAGGGGGGGTCCGCCTTTCAGGTTTCAAGTTTCACGTTTCGAGTTTGTCTCTCCCCCTCTCTTGACTTTCAGCCATTCCCGCGCTAACTTGAGCAATCAAGGTGTCCGTCGCGTCCATTCCAACCCTGCGAACCGATCATGAAGCACTTCATAATCTTATTCGTCTGCCTCTGCGCCAATATCGCCTCCGCCGTCACGGTCGATGGCTTCTGTTATCTCGAAGGTCAGCAGAGCCACGCGGGCACCAAAGTCAAGTTCATCAAGGTCAGCCCCTCCGCCGTCACGGACTCGACCTTCACGCAGGCGAATGGGTTTTTTGCGAAGAACGTGGTGCCGGGGATTTACCATGTGGCTTATGTCCACGACCCGTATCGCAGCGACAGCCTGTACAGTCAATTGTATATCATGGACGCAACGCTGGCCAGCCACACATTGATTCGCCCCCTTTCAGGATCAATCAGCGGAAGCATTGGACCAGGCTACTATAGCGTGATTGGAAACGTGGTGGTCGGTCCGTATAGTTCTGTTTCGATCGCAGCGGGAACCATCATAGATTTTGACAGCGCCTTTGTCTTTGATGTCTATGGCTTCTTGCACGCGTACGGAACAGTGTCCGATTCTGTCCACTTCACTTGTGACCTGGGATTGAATCTGAACCGATGGCGCGGGATTAGACTACTTTCCGACAGCAACCAGAGTCATTTCGACTATTGCGTGTTTGAAAATGCTCTGCGTACCGATAGTGGAGGTGCAGTCTATATCCGAAACAACCCCCCAACATTCACTGACTGCAGCTTTCGCAATAACACGATGTCGGGAGTCAGTTATTTCACTGTAGGGTCAGCCGTATACGGACGCCACTGTTCACCTACATTTGTACGTTGCATGTTTGCGGCCAACACTGGGCCATATTCAGGCGCTGCGGCGGTATACTTCGTAGGTGGCGCTTCGGCGTTTTTCGATTCATGCACAATCTCAAATGGGTCCGGGGGCGGGGTAAGTATGAGCGGCGCATCAGTCGGCTCGTTCGCGGGGAGCCAGTTCATTGATAACACCGGTGCCGCAGTCTCGTTTGATGGAGCTGACTTCTTCATGTATGATTGCGTCGCCTCGCACAATGGCGGGGGTGTAACAGCCAGCAGCCTGAGTATCGACGTTCAGCGTCTATCATGCACGTCGAATCAGGGCACCGGATTGACAATCTGGGGCGCGTCCGGTCAAGTTGTAGACTGCGATTTCTCATCAAATTCCGGCAGTGGTATTCGATGCGGAGGTGTCGGGCTGACCGCTGAGTTCTCACGGTGCCGGATCTCCGGAAATAGAGGCACGAATAGTGATGGCGGAGGCATTTGGTGTTATGAAGGCTCTCCATGCTTCCGTGACTGCCACATTGACAGCAACAAGACGTTGTCCAGTTATTCTGGAGACGGCGGAAAGGGAGGGGGCTTGTACTGCGCGGATGGCGCTACACCGAAGTTTGACCAATGCACATTTTTGCGGGACTCAGCCAACGGGTTCAACAATTCGGGTTCGGGAGGAGGAGCCTACAGTAAGGACTCCCGGCCTTCACTTACGAACTGCACAATAGCCAACTGCTATTCAAACAATGCAGGACATTCCATTTACACAGAGACTACAACCTATGTGAACAGTCCGAGTTTCATCGCAAATTCTTGCACACTTTTCGGTCACGGAGTTGACGCAATCTACTTCATTTCAGGCTCCACCTGCCAGATAGCGTACTGCGACTTCTACGGTAACGACTCGCCATTTCGGCCTCGATTTGGCCCATCGGATATGCCTCCCGCCATCGGCCTAAAACTCGTCACCAATGCCAACGGCGACAGTGCCGACATCTACGAGAACATCTTCGAAGACCCCATGTTCGCCGATACATCAAACGGCGACTACTCGCTGCTGCCCGGTTCGCCCTGCATTGACGCGGGTGATCCTGAATTGCCGCGCGATCCGGACTCGACCATCGCGGATATCGGCGCGTCGTTCTTTATGCAGGACCTGAGCGTGTGGCCGGGAGCGCTCGCCTTCGGCAGCATTCCCGTCTTGAACAGCGATACGCTCACCGCCACGCTCCGCAACATGACCAGCGAGAGTATCATGGTGTTCGGTTTCTATTCCAGTGACTCGGCGGCGTTCATCGCCTACGGCAGCGACAGCGGAAACGTGATTGCGCCCCACGACAGCCTGCAAGTCCACGTCGTCTTCACGCCGACCGCGCCCGGCGGTTACGCGGCGACACTGGTGATTGCCTCGGATGCCCCGATCAACAATGTGCTGACCGTCGCGCTCTCCGGTGAGGGCGGCATCACGCCTCCGGCGGTCGATGATGTCGTGCTGCAAGTCATGGGCAACGACGCGCACGTGTGCTGGTCGGTCGTGGATTCGTCGGAGTATGGTAGCCCGATCAGCGTGGACGCGTATCTTGTCTATTTCTCCGAGCAGTTCGTCGGCCCCTTCTACTTTCTCGGCCTGACCACCGATACCTGTTACGTGCACGCGTACGCCGCTCAATTTGCCAGCGCCATGCACTATCAGGTGAGCGCGTTCATCGGCAATATTGGAGCAGTGCAGCAGATCGTCGCCGAGCACGACGGCACGATCACCCGCGACGAACTGCGAACGGAACTCGCCTCCGGTCTCTGGCGCTTTCCGCCCGAAGCGCGCGCCGTCATCGCCCGTCGATTGAGCAGATAAGCTCGTCATTTTGATCGCGGCGGCACATCTCTTGAGTATTGATGTGCCCCGCTCGGTTTCCAGTTACCGATTCATAGTCTCTCTTTTCGGAACGCACAGCGGGCGACCCATCCGGGCCGCCTGTGCTCGTTCTCGGCTATCCCCCCAAATCTTCGATTTGGGGGGACCAAGGGGGGGTTGAGTTTCTCCTCGCCGAGTTACGAGTCCGCAGATTCCACGGGCTCGGCTGTCTTTGAAAGACCTCGCGCACTTGACAATCTTGAAACGATGTCGTATTGTATCTCTGTAATATGCCTACCATTGCGGACAAGATCTGTCCGCCTTCGCATGATCTTCCGGCAGTCTAATCTTATCAGGAGGTTAGCATGAGAGCAAATGCTTTGCGGCAGGGGAGGACGACAGCCGTAGTTTTGGGACTTGTGTACTTCCATTTCGCCGGTACCACGCTTGCAGTTTCCTGGACCAAGTAGAAGATGCGACTCAACAGTAGCATCTCAGGGTTCTGCCTGTCGTTGCTGTTCTGCGTGGCCTCCGCACACGGCCAACCCGCAATTGACACTCTGTGGACCCGCCACTACGGCTCCGAATTACGGGATTTTCCGGGCGCTCTTGTCCGCCTCTCCGATGGCAGCTTCTTGATGGTCGGATCCGTCGAGAACAACCTCGGCCATGCGGACAGTGACATGCGAATCATTCGTGCCGATTCATCTGGAACCCTGCTCTGGATGCGGCAACTCGGTGACCGATCCAGAGTGGAATCGCTTTCGGAAATTGCGCTCACGCAATCGGGGCGGGCCGTCGCCTGGGGCGGCTCGACGGATCTTGCTTTTCAAGACCCGCTGGCATTTCTCACCGTCGTCAGTGATTTCGGTGACACGCTGCAAACTGCTTACTTTCCCACCACAATCGTGGTCAAGCGGATTCTACCACTGTCGTCGGGAGGTCTCGTATTGGCGGGATCATCACTTGCCAACTACGACTCCACTGGCTATGACTTTGCCCTTGAGTTTGTTGATTCTGCGTTTTCGATCGTTCGCCAGAGGGTTTTCGGCGGTGCTTTCGATGAAGACCTGCACGATGCAATTTCGCTGCGTGATCACGGACTTCTGCTGGTTGGTTCGGGGATGTCTTTCACCCCTGAGCACAACGGATCGTGGATAATCCGGTGCGAAGAGAACGGAGATTCGCTGTGGTCGCGGGTACTGGGTCGGCCTGAGGTTGGTGGGGCGATCAATGCCGCGATCGAGACACCAAATCATCAATTCAGTCTTGCCGGGGAAGCCCTCTGCTACTACAGTTCAGGCTGGCTGAACCGAATTGCCTCCAACGGCGACACGCTTTGGTCACGCTGCACCTATGTTGGCTTCATTCCCACCGATGCAATCGCTACCGCCGACAACGGAATGATCATGGTTGGCTGGCGCGGCGGTCCCACACAGGGACTGGTCGTCATGCAAACGAATGCGAACGGTGACTCCGTCTGGTCACATTTCTATCAGGACCTTGGTGGTCTCGACGCGCGCATGGTGCCACTGCCCGATGGTGGCTTCGCTGTCCTGACATCGAGCTACTCCGACGCGGCTTGGATTGACTTTCATCTGATGCGTTTCACCGTCGGCAATTCAGCGGCGGAGCAGTCCCCCTCTGTGTCTCACAAGTTCGATTTGCTGCCGAGCTATCCCAACCCGTTCAACTCCGGCACGGTTATCGAGTACATAACCGAGACAGACGGCGACGTTCTGCTCGAGGTCTTCGATCTCACCGGTCGCCATCTGCGCACGCTGGTGAACGACCGGCAACCCGGCGGTGCCCATCGCGTCATGTTCTCTGCCCCGGATCTCCCGTCCGGCGTCTATTTCTATCGCCTGCAAGCCAACCAGCAAGTCAAATCCCGCAAATTGCTGCTCATCAGGTAGCGAAGAGACCTCCTTCGGAACGCACAGCGGGCGACCCATCCGGATCGCCCGCTGTTTCTTATTCCCCCGTTCACCGGAAGGCAGGGGGGCGTCTCGGTCTCTCAGTGTCTTTGCACCGCCTGCGATTCTTCGCCACCGGTTGCCAGACCACCGCGCTTTGAGAACATGATTGCGCCCGTGAGTACCAACAGCGCGACCACCGTGGCCACATAGCCACCGGTCTCGCCGTGCATCGTGACCGTACTCGGTGCAATCAGAATCGCGACGAGGTTCATCACCTTGATCATCGGATTCAGCGCCGGACCCGCGGTATCCTTGAGCGGATCGCCGACCGTATCGCCGATCACGCCGGCCTTGTGCGCTTCGCTGCCCTTGCCGCCGAGATAACCGTCTTCGATCTTCTTCTTCGCGTTATCCCACGCGCCGCCGGCATTGCTCATGAACACCGCCATGAGCTGTCCCACCAGAATACAACCCGCAAGGAACCCGCCCAGCGCGTACGCTCCCAGCCAGAAGCCCACCAGAATCGGCGCAAAGATCGCGAGTAATCCGGGTCCCAGCAATTCCTTCTGCGCTGCTGCCGTCGCAATCGCCACGCACTTCGCATATTCCGGCTTGCCCTTCTCGCCGACGCCGGTATATTCCCAGATGCCCGGAATCGTCTTGAACTGCCGCCGCACTTCTTCTACCAGCAGCACCGCCGCCCGCGATACCGCGCGAATCGCAAAGCTGGAGAATAAGAATGGAATCGCGCCGCCGATCATCAAACCAATGAAGATATTCGGCAGGTTGACCTGAATTCCCGTGACCAGAATCGCCGGATCTTTCACCGCGACTGTATCGATAAACGAACGATACAAGGCCACCGCCGCGATCACGGCTGTCGCAATCGCAAAGCCCTTCGTCAGCGCCTTCGTGGTGTTGCCGACCATGTCGAGCCGGGCCACGATATTATGCGCGGCCTTGTTCTCGCTGCCATCCGCGTTTTTCAGCGCGCCGGACATCTCGAACACGCCGTTCGCATTATCCGAAATCGGACCGAACGTGTCTTCCGCGAGCACGTAGCCTGTCGTTGCCAGGAGTCCCAGACCCGCGAGGGCAATCGCGTAGGCCGCCATCGCCGGATCATGGAACAACGCATAGGCCGCGAAGATCGTCGCCGCGATGGAAACGATCGCCCACACCGATGATTCAAGACCTTCCGACAGACCGGACAGGATCAACGTGGCCGGACCCGTCTTTGCCGCCGTGGCAATTTCCGTCACGGGCTTCTTCTCGGCGGCCGTAAAGTACTCTGTCAGCTTGCCGATCACGACGGTCAAGATGATCCCGAAAAACGTCGCCAGAAACGCATAGAACCAGAAGTCGCCCACAATCGCCGCGAGCGTGACGTCAGCGCCCGCCGGAATTGCCGGCAGCCCCGAGCCAAACGTCCACTTCGCGACGCCGAGGAAACCCAGCGCGGCGATGCCCGTCGAGACGTAAGCGCCGAAATTGATCGGCTGCATCGGATTCATATTCGGATCATCCTTGCCCTTCACGGCGAGGATTCCGATAATCGACGCGACCACGCCCACCGCGCGCACGAGCAGCGCGTAGATCACGAGCTTCAGCGTGAACACGCCCGTAAATGAACCGGCCGCCGTCAGCGCACCGAAGCCGTTGGCCTGCAGCGTGCTGCCCACCGCCGCCGCCAGAATAATCGCCGCGACCAGTGTCACTTCATAAGACTCGAACACGTCCGCGGCCATCCCGGCGCAGTCGCCGACGTTATCACCGACGTTATCCGCGATCGTCGCGGCGTTGCGCGGATCATCTTCCGGAATTCCTGCTTCCACCTTGCCCACGAGGTCCGCGCCGACGTCAGCCGCCTTGGTGAAAATCCCGCCGCCGACGCGCATAAACAATGCTGCCAGCGAGCCGCCGAAGCCGAAGCCAACCAGCACGAACATCGCGTTTTCCTGAAACACCATGAACGTGATCGTCGCGCCTAAGAGACCCAGTCCGACGGTGAACATGCCCGACACCGCGCCCGCCTGGAACGCGATTTCCAGCGCATTTTTGAAACTCGAAAGCGCCGCATTGGCCACGCGCATGTTCGCTCGTACGGCGACGCCCATCCCCACATAACCGGCCATGTACGATGCCGCCACACCCAATAGGAAGGCCACGGCCACGCCCAGTCCGAGCATCGTCTCCTGACCGGGCAGCAGTTCCGCGTACTGGTTCTGGTAGAGGAAGAACAGGCCGATGCCGATAATGACGACCAGCGGAATCATCGTCTTCACCTGTCGGGCCAAATAGGCCATCGCGCCCTCTTCGATGGCTTTGGACACTCCGCGCATTCGTTCACTGCCGGGGTCGTGCGCCATCGTCTTCCGCCACCAGTAGGCGCCGAACGCGAGCGCGAGAAACGCTCCGCCCATCACAATATAGAGCGGTAACCACGCGTCTTCGCCGAACGGCAGCTGGATCGCCTCGCCGCCGTGACCGCCGCCATTGTGTGCGGGCGGCGGCGTACTCGCCTGCGTGCTGGTGCCGTAATTGTAGCCGCCTCCGGTCTGCGCGAGCAGTGTCGGACCGAACGCGGCGAAGCCTGCCAGTGCCAGCGTCAGCACGCCCAGCAGCCACGTCCGCTTTCTCTTGGTCTTGGAGTTTCGAGTCTTGACCTTGGATGTCATAGGTTGGTTGGGGCCTTTTCGTGTGTTAAATGTTTTCGCTTAGAATCATTATTGATATCGCCCTGCATCCTGTTCGATGTGCGCGGGGCGGAACCCGCGCTTCTCGCTATCTGCACAGTCAACCCTATACTTTCTGCACGCCACCGCGCATCCCCTGCGCGCGGCCTTCCAGTACTCGATGCGCACAAAGACATAAATATATACCTATAATACACTTGCTTGGTGAATCTACCCCGATGGATCATGGCCCGTATCGTGCGTAGTCAACGCGTACTGGCCAAAGCACTCGGTCCCTTCCCCGCACCGAGTCTTCTCCCGAGCCGGCCGGCGCGGATAACGGCTTCCGTAACCCGGCCGCGATCGGGCATTCAGCGCGCATCCCGCCTTGACTTTGACAACGGAAAGTGGGATAATGCAATAGCAGATCGTATCCCGCTCAAATCATATCAAATCGAATGGTGCCAAGTCAATTAAAACTACAAATATAGCATTCCGGCTCATTCAGGGCAAGAGAATAAACTCACAAACTTCAAAAACTCGTGGCGTAGTTCGGCAAACCTTGAGGTCTCCACGATGAAGCCTAAGCTATTATTTTTAGTCATTTTGGGCGCATGTTCGGCGCTGTCGGCACGGGCCAACGAACCAACCCGGTCAGCACAATTGTCAGCCCGCATTGCTCCCATCGATTCCCCTCCCCCTGCTATAGCATCGCCCGTCCTCACCCGGCACTCTTCCCTCGACGAACCGCTCGGCGACGTCTTCATTGCGGGGACGACGTGGTATGATCTGCAGCACAACGGCTCGTGCGGGAGGATGATCGCGGTCGACCCGGCGGGTGACGCGCATGTCGTGTGGATGAACGGCCTCGCCGCAAACCAGTTTCCACGCCATGTCTACTACAATGTCTGGCGACGCAACGCGCAGCAGTTCGAGTTTGTCGGCGGACAGATGGTCGACTGGTTCTCTCGCGCAGGATTCTGCAACATCGCGCTGGACCGCGGATTATGTCCTTATGTCGCACTGCACGAGGTTCGTCCCGGGGCAAGCGGTACAGTCGTAACGGTTTACCCATGCGCGGGCCAGCCATTCGCGTGCGATATCGCATGTGTGCCCTCGGTTTGCGAGACTGATCCCGACTACTTTGACAACCTCTGGCCAAAATTCGCGATCAGCTCGGACAATGCTGTTCACCTTGTGACCCTTGGATCCGGTTGGGACGAATTGCTACTGGTGTATTACCGAGGGGTCCGTCCGTCGGAACTGGACACCATTGTCTGGCAGCCTGTCGACGGTGACCTCAGGTATCGCGTATTGGGCAACACGCCTGTGATCGCACATGATGTTGTCGCCTCCCGTAGGAGTGGTCGTGTCACGATCGGATGGCTACCATGCCCGTCCCGGATGGATGAATGCTATCAGTGGCGGAATGATGTCATCCTGAAGGAGTCATCGGACAATGGTCTGACCTGGTCCGACACTATCAACATCACGCTCTTCGTCTCCGGCGACACGTCTTGCCTTAACGCCACCCACGACACGTTGGTCTGCAATCGCGATTCGATGCGCGCCTACACCGATCTTAGCTTGCTCTTTGACCAAAGCGATGTTCTTCACGCGGCCTTCACGACTCGTGCCTACTACGATTTCTACCCGGGAATGATCGGCCCGTTCACTTGGATCAATCGTTCTCTGCTCTGGCACTGGAGCGAAGCCACCGGACAATTCAGCCTGATCGCCAACGGCTGGTGGCCGTGGCCCGAAGAACTCATGGACGTTGGCGCGTGGCAGCTCTATGTCCAGCGACCGAGCCTCGCCGTGGACGAGAGCAACGGCTATCTCTACTGCGCCTACATGCAGTACGACACAAACTGCTACTCGGACCAGTTCTTCCCCATGGCCGACGTGTGGATCAGCGTTTCCACGGACGGCGGCTCGCGCTGGAGTGTCGGCACGAACGTGACGCGCACCTGTCCGGGAGAACTCGTTCCACCTCCCGGCAGCATGAACGAGCGCGAACCGACCCTCGCCGAAACCGTCACCGACGGTGTGCTGCATCTGACGTACGTGCTCGATCATGACGCGGGCGCTGTTCTGTACAGTGAGGGCGTCGCCACGTTGAATGAGTTCATCTACCAGCGCATCCCTGTGGATTCGATTCCCACGACGCCGCTGATGCCGCAGTATCCGCTGCACTGGGACTCGACGGGGTTCTATGCAGCAGCGGCGCAGGAGCGAGCCATGCCATCGCCACGGGAGTTTGCACTGACCGCAGTTTACCCAAATCCTTTCAATGGCACGGCCACGATCAAGTTTGAGCTTCCCCGCGCACAGCAGGTGAGTCTCCGGATCTTCGACATCACAGGTCGAGCGGTTACAACCCTTCTGGATTCCCGCCTGACTGCCGGGGCACACGAGCTCCGCTGGTCGCCGCACGCTCAAGCCTCGGGGATATATTTTGCTCAGCTCCGGTCCGTGAACAAGACCCTAACCGCCAAACTGCTCTACATTCGGTAACCGCTAACCAGGACGGCACCATGAGCTACGAACGAATTATGGTAATCGGGATGTCAATCCTGGCCTGCGCGGGAGCAGCAATCGGCCAGCCGATCGGTCAGACAAGTATTCCCGGCGGCACCTGGTGGGACAATCAGAGCTTTGGCACTCAACCCCGGGCAATTGCCGAAGACGAATACCGTAATAAGCACACGGCATGGTCCTATCGAGCCGATTCCGCGGGTTGGCCCACGCGGCACGTACTTTATAGCGGTTGGAACGAAGACCGTCAGGTCTGGGGACCGGGAAACGGCTTCGGCATCGACTATGCGTCGCACGCCGGACACGCTCAAGTCTGGTACACCGCTCCGTTCTGTCCCATCATCACCTACGACGGTGCGTACGGCCCCCATACCGTGTCAACCAATCTACTCTGCTTGGAAGTAACGGATGGGCCGGTGCCGCCGCGCCATTGGGATTTCGTTGAGGACGTGACCAATCCGCGATCGTGCGTTGACATGATCGGCAACCTTCATCTGTTCGCGACGACAACTCCTGATATCGAGACCATTTGGCTCTGGTATGCGCGTGGTCAAATCCTGCGAAATGCTCGGCACCAGGTCGTACGTGTAGATTGGGATGTTTATGCTGATAGTCTGGAGTATCAGGACTTCGGTCAAATCGATCAGCCGTGCTACGCGATGGCCGCGGCTCGACATGCTCCCCGCGTCGCCCGAGCCTGGCCGCGCCCCACGGGCAGTACACCATACCGCTACGGATTCGATCAGGATCTTGTCATTCAGATCAGCGAGGACGGCGGCGCTTCATGGTCGGATACCATCAATGTAACTTCATTCGTGCCGCCAGACACCGCGTGCAGTTCGGGACACTTCGCCGAGTGCAACCGCGATACGTTTCGCTTCTGGCGAGATATCTCACTGCTCTTTGATGAGCACGATCAGCTGCACATTTCGTTCGTCACCAGCCGATTGAGCTTCTGGGACAACGGCGAGTTCTCGTTGAACACGAACGGCTTGACGTCAATGATCTGGCACTGGTCGGAAGCGACCCATCAGGTCAGTTTCATGGTAAACGGCTGGAGCTTCTACTCCCGCGAGTTAGGTGACTACTGGGACCGTGTTGTTCAAAGACCATGTTTGTCAGTCGACGAATCGACCGGTCGTCTATACTGTCTGTACCAGACGTTCGACACGACGGCACAAAATGTAAACCACTATTGCAGTGCCGACCTCTTCTGTTCGGTCTCAACCGACGAAGGCGTGCGATGGAGTGTCGGGACCAACGTGACTCGAACGCATCCGGCGGGGAATCCTGTGCCCAACGGACAAAGCCTTTTGGAACGCGATCCGAGCGCGACGGAAGTGGTATCAAGCGGCTTGCTGCATGTGCAGTACGAACTGGATCACGAGGCGGGCGACGCTAATGAACAATCCTTGCCTCTGACGTGGAATGAGATCATCTACCAGCGCATTCCCGTGGATTCGATTCCCACGACTCCGCTGATGCCGCAGTATCCGCTGCACTGGGACTCGACGGGGTTTTATGCAGCGGCGCAGGAGCGAGCGCATCCAACGGCAGCTGAATTTGCTTTGGTTGCTCCCTATCCCAATCCCTTTAACTCGACGGCGACTATCGAGTATTCACTCGCATTACGCGCGAGCGTGCGGCTGGCGATCTACGACATTCTGGGCCGTGAGGTCGCCGTGCTGGTAGACGACGAGACGAATGCCGGATCGCACCGGCACACATGGGACGCGCGGGGCGTCGCCAGCGGCCTCTACTTCGTATCGCTGAGGTCGGGCGATCAGGCTCAGACACGGAAACTCATGCTGTTGAAATGATTCTGCGTCCCCCCGGTCCGCCGGGAGGAATCAAGGAGATCTTCTTCGGCTTACCGCATTTCTGCCTTTCCGAATTTCCAAATTTTCTTCTCGCCCTGCTCACCTTGCGGAGGTTCTATGAAACGGTTGCTCATCATTTTGTGCATTGCGGCGCCGAGCTACGCGCAGCCCATCGGCACGATTGACACCGCCGGCATCACCATCAACGACGTTCAGGCTTACGGCTCACCGGGCCGACGCATCGCGCTGGATGACAGCGGGTATGCGAGCGTCGTCTGGTATGGCACGCTCGCGAATTCACCGCGCCCGCTCTGGAACGTTTGGTCTCCGCTTTCGCAGGACTTCCTGTGGCCGAACGGCATGCCGATCCTCGAAGGGCGCGGCGGCGCACCGCAGGTCTGTGTGGACGATCACGGCCTTGCGTTGATCTCCTCGCACGAGCTAAATACGTCCTATGTGAATTCCACGGTCTGTCTCGACTATCTGCCGCATTTCGGCGCGTTCACGTGCACGGGCGTTGGGATTCCCGAAATTGATTTGTACAACACCCGGCTCGCGGTCCACCTGAGCACGGCGCACCTTCTGGCGATGGGGCAAACACACGATCCGGATCAACCGGCCACACTCCACTACACCCGGGGCACGATCGAAATTGATGAGCAGCACAGCGGAATAGGCGTGGACTGGGATCAGCCGCTTTCGATGGCCACGACGAGTTCGAACGGATATGCGCTTGCGGCGGCTCAGCGCCATCCCTGGGTCGCGGTCGCCTGGCACACCCCCGGTCCGCTAGACAGCACGCGCTTCAGCAGCATGTTCAACCAAGATATCCTCCTTGAGCGGAGCATTGATGCCGGTGGAACTTGGGGTGAGCCACTCAATATTACGCAATTCGCCGAGCCGGACACCGACTGTGCGTCGGGGGACACCCTGATTTGCTGCATCGACACCTTTCGCGCGTACGGCGATATCGACCTGCTCTATGACGGAAGCTGGTGGGATGCGCTGCACGTCTTGTTCACCACGGCGTCCTACTATGCGCTCTGGCCGGACGGAGAACCGACATCGTACATTAAGCGATCCACGATCTGGCATTGGGATGACCAACATGAGGAGTACAATCTGGTCGCCGACGGCTGGTGGCCGTTCACAGATCCGCTCATCTATGACGGTGTCAACCAGTTCAACGTGCAGCGGCCGTCGCTGGCCATCGATCCCGTCTTAGGATGGCTCTATTGTACGTACATGAAATACGACACCAACTGCACGTCGGAGCAGCTCTACCCGATGGCGGACATTTGGATTTCCATGTCCACGAATGGCGGTCGCAGTTGGTCTGTCGGGACCAATGTTACGAATACCTGTCCCGGGCAGAATGTCCGGGCTCCCGGCAGCATGAGTGAACGCGATCCGTCGTTAGCCGAGTACGTCACGGATGGTTTCCTGCACCTGACCTACGTGCTCGACCACGACGCCGGAAGCGCGTTCTCTAATGAAGGAGTGACCACCGACAACCCGGTTGTCTATCAGCGGATCTCAACCTTCGACATCGACCGCTTGCCGCTCATGCCGCAGTATCCTCTTCATATCGACTCCACCGGCTTTCCGTGGGTGCCCGATGACCACGCGGTTGAGCACGAGATCGTCCCCACGGAGTCTGAGTTGTCGGCGCCCTACCCGAATCCGTTCAACGCGAGCACGACGATCTCGTACGACCTCTCAACTCCCGCGCACGTGCGCCTCACGGTTCATGATCTGTTGGGTCGCGAGGTCGCGGTCCTGTATGATGGCGCGGCACCGGCAGGCAAACACCGGCTGATCTGGAACGCAGGCAACTTCTCCAGCGGCCTCTACTTCGTTTCGCTGCGATCCGGCGATCAGGCTCAGACACAGAAACTCATGCTGTTGAAGTAGCGGGGCTGCGCAACTCGCCGCTCTTGCATTTCAGCATTCGCTGCCGGCACGGTTCAACTTGCGGAGGACCCCATGCGTGGAACTTTCTTACTACTGCTTTGGATTTCGCTGTGTTCAATCGCCGTCGCCCAACCGTCCGAACGTTATCAGGCGGGGACGACGTGGTCACCGCTGCAATGGAGCAGTTCGGTCGGTCGAATGTTGGGCACCGGCCCTGTCGGCGATGTGCAGGTGGGCTGGACGAACGCGCTGACAGCGAGTCAGTCGCCACGACATGCCTACTGGAACTTCTGGGACCTCGGAATGCAGTCGTTCACAGCTCAATCCGGAGTCCAGATCAACGCCACATCGCGCGCGGGTTACTTGACGCTGGGGGTGGACACGGAAGGGTTCGGCTATCCGGCTTTTCACCAGTTGATCGGGCAGGGCAGCCCGCATACGGCGGTCGGCATCGACTTCCTTCCCGGCGCGGGCGCGTTTACGGCGATCGAAATTCCGCATCGCAGCGAGCAGGGGAATGACCTGAGTATCAGTTGGCCCAAGATCGCCGTCGCTCCCGATCGCACGCTGCACGTCGTCTCCTCGGAAGGATCACGTATCTTCTATTCGCGTGGGACGCCGGTTTTCGATGAATCCGGCTTCGGGATGGACATCGCCTGGGAACCTGCTCCCGGCGGCGGCGGATTTCTCCCGCTGGACAGCGTTTCCCGTCAATCCTGGGATATCGCATGCGGCAACGTCGCGCCGCTTCGCACCGCCATCGGTTACACCAAACCCACGCACTTCCCCGGCGTCGCGGATCACGAGTTGTCCAACGACGTATATCTGCGGATCTCCAATGACAGCGGCTTCACCTGGCAACCGCCGCTGAACATCACGCAGTTCGCGGCCCCGGATGTCGCGTGTTACGACGACTCCGATGACGGCATCTGTTGTACTCGCGACACCCTGCGCGCCTTCGGGGACTTGAGTATCCTGTTCGATGATGATGGCTACATTCACGTGGCCTTCACGACCGTTCGCTACTATCAGTGGAATTACGAGGGCTTCCCGCAGCCGAATGCCAATGCCGCGCAGATCTGGCATTGGAGTGAAGCGACCGGCGAGATTGGCTTGGTCGCTGAGGAATGGCTGCCCGACGTCCCGTACAATCTCGGCCCGCATCGGGCGATGGTGCACAAGCCCAGTCTCGCTCAAGATTCCGATAGTGGCGATCTCTATTGCTCATACCTAAGGTACGACACGACGCAGGTTTCCGACGCCGGCATGCTGAACGCGGACATCTGGATTGCCCGCTCCTCGAACGGCGGATCGCACTGGTCCATCAGCAACAACGTGACGCAAACGCTGGTGATTCCGGAAGCGCCCAACGGTGCCAATGCCAGCGAGCAGGATCCGTCGCTGGCCCTGCGCACGTCCTGGGGAAGACTCGTTCTCTTCTATCAGTTCTATCGGGGCAACATGTACGAGGGTGGCGAGTTAGGCTCGCAGTCGATCCTGTACATGCAGCGCGTTCATACCGATCTGCTACCGCCGAATCCGCTGCTGCCGCCGCGTCCGTTTCACGCCGAGATCGTGGATTGCAGCCCGCATGTCGCCGAGCATTTCCTGCCTATCGGCCTGCACGAGCTTCGTACGAACTATCCCGCCTGGGACGTCGTTCGGATCGGTGATCTCGATCGCGACGGCGATGCCGATCTTGTGGCGACGTCCTACGACGGCAATCTGATTGTGTGGTGGGAGAATGTGGACGGTGAATTCGCGCAGCGCTTGCTGTCCAGTCAGATCGCCACACCGAATACGCTCGAGCTGGCCGACCTCGATGCCAACGGCGGTCTGGATGTGGTCACCACCTCCTACCAAGGCGGCGATCTCGTCGCCTTCTGTAATGACGGGGCGGCCCAATTTACGGTCTGCAATCTGGTTGACGATCTGGTTCACCCGCTGCGGGTGACCTGCACGGACTGGCTGGCGGACGGTGATCTCGACATCGTCTGCTCCCTCGGCGATCACGCGCACATCCTGCTGCTGGAGCGACTCTCCGGTGGCGACTACAATGTGGCCGACCTGCTGAATCACGTGAGTTGGCAACCACAGACCATCAGCGGTCTCTTTGATGTTGATCAGCGCGGACTGAGTGAATGGCTGCTGGTATCGCCGGGTGAAGGGTTTATGTCGTTTCAGAGTAGCGCGATCGTTCCGATCGCACCCGTTCGCCGGCCGTTCGCCGACCATCTTGGATGGATCAGCGCGACCGCGACGGGCGATCTGGACAACGACGGTCGCGCGGATGTGATCGCGGCGTCGTCATCGCGAGGCCGCATCTCCTGGTGGCGCAACCGTGCCGCGGATACGAGCGGCAACGTGACGCTCGATTTCCACCAGATCACGCGCAACCTGCCGTGGGTGAGCGACATATCCGTCGTTGATTTGAACATGGACTCGTACCCGGACATTCTGGCCTGCGCGAGTGAAGGCTATGACGCGGCGTGGTTTGCCAACGATGGCCGCGGCCGGTTCACGCGCCACGACCTTGATCTCGGGCTGGACGGCTGGCACTCGATTCGCGCGGCCGACCTCGACGGCGATACGGATATTGACGTGATCGCGGCCGGGAGCGGCGGAATCCGCTGGATCGAGAACGGGGTGCGCGTGCATGGTCAACCCGCTCACCCGCTCACGACGGAGACCGCGGTGCCGCTGGTTAACCGCTTGAATCTCGCTCCCGCGTTTCCGAATCCGTTCAACTCGTCCACGGAAATCCGATTCTCGCTGCCGGAGCAAACGGATATCAAACTACGAGTGTTCGACATCCTGGGTCGGGAGCGCGCCGTGCTGATCGACGGCGCGCAGGCGGCCGGAGCACACGGCTTGCGGTTTGCTCCCGTCGGACTCGCGAGCGGCCTCTACTTCCTTTCGCTGGAGACGGCGCAACGGACGTTGGTCAACAAACTGTTATATCTCAAGTAATCTATGGCGTCTTCCGTCATCGAACTTTCCGGTGTGAACGTAAGATTCGGCCAGCGCCCGGTCCTGGTCGGGCTGAGTCTGGTGGTCGAAAAAGGTGAAATGGTGATTGTGGAGGGCGTGACGGGTTCGGGCAAGACCACGCTGATGCGCGTGTTGCTCGGCGCGCAGCCGCTGGCGGCGGGTTACGGCAAGGTCGCTGGAATTCAACTTGGCGGCGTCTCGCGGGTGGAACTGACATCGCTGCGGCGGCGGATCGGCATGGTGTTCCAGTTGCCGCGCTTTCTGGACCAGGAGACGGTGCTCACCAACGTTTCGCTGCCGCTTGCGATTGCCGGTGAGACCAGCGACAAGTGCCGCGGCGAGGGCACTCGCGCATTGCTCGATGCGGGTCTGGCAGCGGCGGGTCGCAAGCAAACTCAACAGCTTTCGGGCGGTGAACAGGCGCGTCTGCAGATTGCCCGCGCACTGATTCACCGCCCGTTGGTATTATTGGCGGACGAGCCGTTCGCGCATTTGGATCCGGAGTCGGCGGCGGAGGCCGAAGCGTTGCTGTCGGCCGCCCACGCTCGCGGCACCACCGTGCTCGTCACGACTCACCGGCAGACGAATCTGGCACAGATCGCGCGCCGGTTGCAGTTGGACGAAGGGCGGTTGAAATGAGCGAATTCCGGCTGGCGCTGAAACTCGGTTGGGGCACGTTGCGCTCGCGTCCCACGCTCACGCTGCTGGCGATTGCCTTGTTATCGCTGAGTACGGCGATGCTGGGCGGCATCGCGGGGACGGCGTTCCTGCTGGAGCGCTTGCAGAGTGAGTTTCTACGCGCACTGACCGTGGAGATTGAACTTGCCGATGGTTCGCGGACCGCGCAGGACCATGTGATGCGCGGAGTGGAGAGCTGGCCGGGTCTTGAATTTGTTCAATATGTGCCGCCTGACATCACGCTGGCCGAGATGCAGCGGGAGACTGGTGACGACTTGCTGGCGTTGTTCGGTTACAATCCGTTTCCGCCGATCGTGCGGGTGCGGTTTGGCGCGGCGACGCTGGATCTGCTGGACAGTCTGACGACATCGGCGAAGAGTTGGCCGGACGTCCGCGGCGTCTTCTATCCGCGGCGATTGTGGAGCGATCTGGGCCGGATGGTGCAGCGTCTGCGCGGCGAATTCGGGCCGTTGCTGGGTGTGCTCTCCCTGGTCGCGCTCGGTCTGGTGGGTCTGTGTCTGCGGGCCCAGATTCGTTATCGTGCGGCGACGTGGGAATTCTTGCAGCTGATCGGCCTCTCCGATCGCACGTTTGGATTGATTTTGCTGGTGCAGGAACTCGCGATCGGCGTTGCCGCCGGCAGCTCGGCGATTTTTCTGTTGAAGGTCTTGACCTGGTTCTATACGTGGCTGTTCCTGCGTTCAGTGGGGTTTCCGGTCTGGTTCTACCTGCTCTGCCTGATCACCGCGGTCTCCCTGAGCCTGATTGCCGGGCTGGTGAGTCCCCGCCGGTTTCGCGGTTAATCCCTGTTGGCCACGATTCCGCACTTCGGCGAGTTGCTTGCTTTGAGCACCGCATTGATTTGGGCGTTTGCCGTAATTCTGTTTAAGAAAAGCGGCGAGACGGTGCATCCGATCGCGCTCAATTTGTTCAAGAACGTGCTGGGCGCGGGGTTGCTTGTGCCGACGATTTGGCTGTTCGAAGGCTCGTTTATGACGGGCCTTTCTGTTTCGGAAGTCAACTTGCTGCTGATCAGCGGGGCGTTGGGAATCGGGATCGCGGACACGCTCTTCTTCATGAGTCTGAATCGACTCGGCGCGGCGCTCTCGTCAATTGTGGATTGTCTGTACAGTCCGCTGGTGATTGCAGCGGCGATGATTTGGCTGGGGGAGCGATTGAGGCTTTGGCAAGTCGTGGGCGTGGTGCTGATTATTTCGGCGGTGCTGGAGGCGACGCACACGAAGCAGGCGGATCATGCGGTGCGGCGGGGGTTGTGGTGGGGCGTGCTGTGGGGCGTGCTGGCGATGGCATTCATGGCGGTCGGGATCGTGATGGTGAAGCCGCTGCTGGAAACCAGTTCGCTGTTATGGGTGATGGAGATTCGACTGCTGGGCGGGATCGCGACGCTGCTCGTGATCCTGTTGTTCAATCGGGAACGGCTGGCGATTCTGCGGTCCTTACTTGTGCGAGGCGGTTGGGGATACATGGTGAGCGGCTCGTTTGTGGGCGCATATCTCGCGTTGTTCACGTGGCTTGCGGGAATGAAGTACACACAGGCCTCGCAAGCCTCGGCGCTGAATCAAACAAGTAACGTATTCGTGTTTGTATTCGCGGCGATCTTCCTGAAGGAGCGAATGACGAGGCAGCGGGTGATCGGGATCGGTCTGGCGGTGGTAGGGGTGTGGCTTGTGACGTTTCTGTGAGGGATGAAGGGTGAGGGATGAAGGATGGATAATAATCGATGAAGACGGAGATGGGGTGCAAAGTGCTTTTTGACCAAACAAGGCCTTACTTGCTGAAAACTTGAAACTTGTGCAGTGAAATCGAGGGGTCTGGTTGGCTGATGAAGCGGTCATCTCGGAGTATATCGGTTTAGGCTTAGCATAATATACGAAAATTTGGTCAAAAAGTCAATAGCTGTGCCTTAAAATGTACAATTGCTTGAGCACTTTGGTAGTTGGACTGGTGGCGGTGGTTGTTCCGGACGGGGCACATGGAGACACCACTGGTGTCTCACTGTTAGTTGTAAGCGTGGGTTGGACATAAAAATAGCTTGAGGACCTCAGGAGAAGCAAGATTCCGCGAACACGCGATCGATCATGTCGGTTCCGGTCGTGGCGATTCCTTTAACCGGCCTTCGCATCCTCGGTGATCTTTCCCGCCCGGTCCAGCTCGGGAGCAGGCAGCTTGAACACAAATGTCGGCAACACCGTGTTAATCAGCGCGTAGATGATGATCCCGCCGAATAACTCGTTGCTGAGCTCAAAGCGATCACGCAGAATCTCGGCGATCACAATGGAGAACACCAGGGTCGGGATGATCGCCACGCTGATGCGCAATCCGCGGCGCAGGTGCTCCCCGAGCGCGATGCGACGATGCAGCGCGGTCATCAACAATCTGAGTGGGACAATGGCGGCAAGACACAGCAGTCCAATGCCGGCTGCCCGAAGGCTGAGATCGGCTTGCTGGATGTGCAAACCGGCCTTGAAGAAGTAGACCGGGATGAACACCGAGGCGAACACTTCTACCGCGTGCAACATGTTGTCCGACACGAGCGAGGGCAACCGCAACCGGAACCGTTGCGCCACGACTCCCACAATGAACGCCCCCACCAGGTAATAGACGCCGAGTTCACGGGTGACGTACGCGCTGACCAGGGCGACCATCAACAGGAAGGCAAATTCCGACTTGGGCGCGTATCGCACGACGGTCTTCGCAAATAGCCAAAAGACCACCGGGACGATTACGATCAGCGCGACCAGCGCGAGAATCGACAGGCTGAATTGTCGAACACTGAACGACTGCAACACGACGAAGAACACGCCCAGGGCAACCAATTCCGCGCCTAATGCAAGCGATCGGATCCAGAACCTTTCCTGCTGAGTGGTCGCAAACGAACTCAGCGATTCGAGAATGAACCCGGTCGAAGGTGTAAGCAAAGCCAGAGCAACCAGAATTGCCGTGCGGAAATCGAGGGCCGTGGCCAGCGTCACAATCGTCGCCACCACGAGCAAGCCGGCGAGCATCAGGACAACATGTTGCAGCAGGATGCGACGTTCCGCCTTCATTTCCTGGAAGTCCACGTCCAATCCCGCGAAGAGAAACAGTGAGATTATGCCGAGCGACGCCAGCATTTCGACGGTGGCATCGGCGCTAAACATGTGGAGGCCCATTCCGGCACCCAGCCCGAGCAGCACGCACGTAATCGGGGTGGGCACCCGAAATCGCTTCAGAAATTGCGGGACGACAAACAACGAGAAGAGCAAGACGACGTACTGCAATTCAGGTGTGAGGGCAAATGTCACGTGGTGCCTATACCGTGAGGTGATTATCCATGCCGTGGTGACCGGTGTTCGCGCTCGCGATGTTCGCCCAGCGCACGGTTATCTTCGCCCGCTTCGGCCGCGGCCAGCGTGACGGTCACTATGACCACGGCGATCAACGCTCGTCCGAGGTGCGAAGCGGCAGGCAACTCGAAGTCGGCCGTCAACAGACCCAGGTAGAGCCCCGCCAGCGCTCCCCAGACCGTCACGAAGCCCTTCAGACCGTCGAGCATAATCTCGTCCCCGCTCCACGCTGATCGCAGTGCGAACGTGTGTAAGCGTTTGAGCACGATCCGCTCAATCGCATAACCCAATACGCATCCCGCCGCCCCGGCTGCCAGAATGACGACCACGCTGTGAATCCAACTCGGGCTGGAGAAATTAAGTGTCATGATGGATGGTAACGTGCCTGAGTGCGGGGTGCCTGAACTAATCGATCGCCCGGGCAGCGTGGGTGACGCTGTCCCGCGCCGCTGTGGCCCTCAGCTCGGCCAGAAAATCATCCGCCCACTTGAAGACGTTATCTCGGCGTACCAGTCGCCTTAGGTTCTGCATGCGTCGAACGCGATCCGCCGTAGCCATCTCAAACGCGTGATGAATCGCCGCTGCCGTCATCTTCTTGTCGAACGGATTGACAATCACGGCCTCGGTCGAAAGCTGGGCTGCCGCTCCCGCGAATTCACTCAGAATCAACACGCCGGTGCCGGCAGCGTTAGCCACACAGTACTCCTTTGCCACGAGGTTCATCCCGTCCTTAAGCGGGGTGATTAGCGCAATGTCCGCGGAGTGAAAGTAAGCGAGGAGTTCGGTCTCGCAGAGCGTCCGATACATGTATTGGATCGGAATCCAGCCCGGCTGGGTGAAGCGACCGTTGATCTCTCCAATCAATCGTTCGATGTCCTCCTTCAGCGCCTGATACCGCAATACGTCAGTGCGGCTGGGAACGATCACTTGGAGCAAAGTAATCCGCCGGCGGAGCTCGGGATAGGCGGTGAGCACCTCGGCGAACGCTTTGAGCCGGCGGGGAATTCCCTTTGTGTAATCGAGACGGTCAATGCCCAACACCAGTTGTTGGTCGCCGAGGTGATGTCGGATCACAGCAGCCTGTTGGACGACATCATCATCCCGTGATCGCTTCGCGAATCGGTCATAGTCAATGCTGATGGGAAACGCGCCCACGATCACATTTCGCTGCAGGATGTTCAACCGAATCCGGCGCCCCGCTTTGTGCACCTTCGCGGCGGGAATCAAGGTCTGAACACAGCGCACGAAGTTGCGAACATCGTGATCGGTTTGAAAGCCAATCAGGTCAAAGCGAAGGAGGCCGGCCAGCAGCTCGGCCCGCCAGGGAATCTTGCTGAAGCCGTCGACGGAGGGAAACGGAATATGCAGGAAGAATCCGACTCGGTGCGGAATCTCCAGTTCGCGCAATTTGGCGCCGACCAGCAGCAGTTGATAATCGTGTACCCATACGACGTCGTCGGGCTGAATCTGCGCCGCCACGGCCGCAGCGAATTTGGCGTTCACGGACTCATAGGCCGGCCAGTAGTCCGGATCGAAATTGCAGAGCCAGATGAAGTCATGAAACAGCGGCCACAACACTTCGTTCGAGAAGCCGTTGTAATAGAGATTAACCTCCGTCGGCGTCAAATCAATGCTGTGCAGGTCGTATCCCGCATCCACCCCGTGCTGCCGGACCACCTCGCGGACCTCGCCGTCTCCCTCGCAGCCCGGCCAGCCAAACCAGACACTGGGGTGGCGACGGATCACGGGGCGCAGGGCCGTCACCAGCCCTCCCGCACCTCGCTCGACGTTGACCCGACCTGAGCCATCCCGGTTCACCACCACAGGTAATCGATTGGATACGATAAATAGACGATGGGTCATCGAGTTCACGGGAACCTCCTTATCTGCCGGCCGGAGTCGTTGGACACCACATACGCAAGAAGTCCTGCACCGCTTCGCAGTTAGCCAAGCGCCCCGCCGCAGCGGTTCGCAAACCGTAGCCGCCGACCCTGAGGCCTAATCCCCGCCCCTTCAGCGCTTCGAACGCATCTTCATCCGTGTCGTCATCCCCGATGTACACGACGAAGCTGTCATTCGGCTCGGTTTTCAGCAGTTCGAGCAATGCAGTTCCTTTGTTGAAGCCCGGTGCTCGAAGCTCGATGCCACCGTTGAACTCGCGTAGCTCCAATCCATATTCGAGGGCGATCGGTAGCCACAGGCCTTTGATGGTCTCTTCCCCAACGGACTGCTCCAGCGCACCTCGTGAGTGAAAGGCGAGACTGGCGACCTTGCGCTCGAGCTTGGGTCGATAGGTCGTGTCCTGAGCGCGCAGATACGCCGCCTCAAGTCCGTCCGACTGCGGCGACTCTGGCAGCCGCCTCACTATCCCTCCGCCTGCCCTGCGTAACTCCCAACCGTGCGCCCCGGCCATTTCGATTTCCAATGGACCCAGCAGCTTCAGTAGTTCTGAGATGGGGCGTCCGGACAGCACAGCCACGCGGGTTGAAGCGTCGCGGGCAATGGTGGTCACGAGCTGCTCCGTCCCCGGCAAGGGTCGGGCTTTCATCCGCTCGATCTTGAACGGAGCCAGCGTTCCATCATAGTCCAACCCCAGAAAGCGACGCGGAGCCCGTCGCACTCGATCCCAGAAGCCGGGAATCCCTTCGACGGGCTGCGCGGGTGGCTTCACGAGAATCATGATGCCAACTCGATTTGTCCGGGGACATTGTTCATGACCGCAACCATGATGGTCAGGTATTCACGCAAATGGCGCGTCAACAAAAAATTGTGGCGGACGAACTCGTGCGCTTTCAGCCCCATCTCTCTCAGTCGATCACGGTTGTCCAACAGGTAACGAAGTCGTAAGGCGACTCCTTCGGGCGTGCTGACCAGAAATCCCGTATGATGGTCAATCACCTGCAACCGGATTCCGCCGGCGTCTCCACCCAACACTGGTTTATGTTTCCACATTGACTCCGTTACTGTGAGTCCGAATCCTTCCTTGAGCGACTTCTGAACTGCGACATCCGCCAGGCGCTGCAGCGCGTTGATCGTGCGGTGTGCGTCAGGGGGCAGCAGGATGACGTGAATGTCCGGATCGTCACCGGCCGCCGCCCGAACCTCCGACAGTACGGTCTCGCCCTCGGGGTCGTCGGTTGCACCGCCCCCGGCCAAGACGAGTTGTAGGCCGGGAACCTGGTGTTTCGCGAGTCGATAGGCTTGCACCACCCCGAGTGGATCTTTGAATCGATCGAATCGTGAGATCTGGACAATTAGCGGGCGGCTGCGATCGATGTCATAGCGATTGGCGGTCGCATTGATTTCGGCGTTATCCAAGACCGTATTCTTCTCGCTCAGGGGATCGATGCTGGGCGCGATCAGAAACTGCGGATGACCAAGGGGTTGGGCGAAAGTCGCCAGCGACCAGATGCTTGCATCATAGGCCTCGACAAACTGGCGCAAGTACTTCCAGATCGTGCGCTGCGGCCTGCTGACATCGATGTGGCAGCGCCACACCCACTTGCCTTTCCGAGCTGCAAAGCTCTTCAAGAGCGGTGCCGGCTGGGGATCGTGGATGAAAACGATGTCGGCGGACTCCAGCGTGGCTCGCAGCCGTTCGGCATTCTCCTGGTTCACCTGCTCGAATGCGCGCAATTGCCGCACCGATGGTTCCACGGAGTTGCCTTGCAGCCCGTTGTGGAACTGCTTGGTGCAGGCATAGAACTCGCTGTTGCCGTGCACAACCTCCCACTTGGCATCAATCCCCAGCTCATTCATGAGTGGCACCAAACGCTCGAGGATTTCGGCCACTCCGCCGCCTTGCCGCGTACTGTTCACGTGCACCATGTGCAGCCCTCGCAGCGGGGCGGCCAGTTGCCGCAAGTGCGCTACGGACTCCTCTCCGGCAACCGCGCTATACTGGTCGAGTTTGGCGACCATCGATTCCTCCGGCGAAATAGTCTCGACATGAGTTTGTCAGGCGATCACGCAGCTCCGCCAGCGTGCAGAAGTAGGGCTCCACATCCGCGAGGGCTTGGATCAAACCGTCGTAGCCGGGCCAATACGTTGTCAACCAAGTCCGGAAATCGTCCATCCTGACGAACGGCCGGCGGCGGGCATCGATAAAATGGAAGAACACGCTTCCCAGAGTCAGCCGCGGCATCGCGCTCGCGAATTCCTCCGGTGACGCGATCCGAATCGTGGAATCGAAAATGACCGTTTGGGCAAGCACAAATGAGAACGGGTATTGTGCCTGCACCCACGAGACACGATCATCGCTGGCCAGCCGCTGTTCGATAATATCGACAACGTCGCGCCTGAGCTCTTCCAGATCGGGATAGTCCGTGGGATCAAGAACCGCAAGCTGTTCTGAAAGCACAGGATCGTGCAGCCCATGGCGGACCCACGACGCGAGATCGTTTTGGTATTCCGGTTCGTCGAATCGCGGCTGCAGGCGGGTACCCCAGAAATGATGATAAACGCTGGCGATGGGTACCGACTGCAGATGCGTGGCGAATTCTCGCAGACTGCGGGCGTGTTTGCCGGTGGACAAGGCAATGAGTGAGCAGTCCTTGACGCGAAAAGGCTCCGTGTTCATCGGTGGCTCTGCTGGGGAGTGGGCTTTCCTGCCGTCGAGGCGGACGGGGCCTGGCTTTCGTCTCCGAGCGGCGCAATCGAGAGCAGCGGTGCGGGTTGTTCAGGCGCGCCGATCATCTTCGCGACACGTTGCAGCGACGCGAGAATCTGGTTTTGCTCCCAGCGGTCGAGTCCGGTGAACTCCTTGATAAATTGCTCGTGGAGCAATGCCGGCGAGTGCTCGATCGTCCGCTCGCCCTCTTCGGTCAAGCTAATGAAGACTTCGCGTCGGTCGTCCGCATTGATCGATCTCACCACGAGGCCTTTTCGCTCCAGGCGGTCAATAATCGCCGTGACCGTCGCGTGACTGAGGTGAACACGGCGGGCGACGTCGCTGATGGGACGCCTTCCCGCAGTCTTTACGGCCTTCAAGACGATGATTTGTGGGCCGGAAAGCCCGTAGTCCCGCAGCAGCTGTCTGTAGTGCAACTCCAGTGCGCGTGAGATTCCGCGCAGCGCGCTAACGACCTGATCGCAAATGGCTTCATCCGCCGTCATTTCTGGTTCCTCGGGTTGATGCGAATAATATAATGTGCACGAAGTAAAAAGTCAACCGTAGGAAATGTCCATTTTCATTATTCTATTAATAATAATAAGTTATCGTTTGTCAGTATATGATAAAGCCAGAATTATAATAATGTCGCCATTATAATATTGCAATTTAGACAATACTGCTGACCCCACTGTAGGTAGCACGCCTCGCGAACGCCCGATGAACTGACCATAGGGTGCGGAGCCTTGAATGTAGCACATACGCCCACGGCATCATTCCGCGGGCGTTGTTGGTCCGGCTGCAATGTGACACTACGGTTCTCGATTGCCGCGCCGGCGGCGGTGCGGGCGCTGGAGCAACAGGTGGCGGATCTGCAGCGGCTGGTGGGAAAGAAGGAAGAGCAGATTGAGTTCTTAATAGAACGGCCCGCCGGCAGGAACCATAGAGCGTCGCCCAAGCCATTGCGTCCAAACGCGGGAGTCTCACCGCGCAAGAAGGATGTGCGCTGTTGGATCGGCCGCGCAGCGCCTGCTACTACCGGTCGTCCACGGCGGACGATGGCCCTGAAGGAGCGACGGCCCCCCCCCCCCGCCGGAGCTGATCCATCACCGTGATCGCGGCATGCAGCATGCTTGCCGTGACTACACCGATCGGCTGCAGCAGCACGGGATCACGATCAGCATGAGCCGGAAAGGCAATCCCTACGACAATGCCGTTGCTGAACAGCTTCATTAAGACCTTGAAGGAAGAAGAAGTCTATCTGTCCGACTACCGTACGCCGGAAAAGGCACGAGGGCAAATCCAGTGCTTTATCGAACTCGACTACAACCAGGAGCCGTTACCCTCGGCGCTCAGCTACCGTCCGCCCGTCGAATCCGGACTTCAATACAACCAAGCCGCCCCCGCCGCCCAGACTACTCGGATCCCGTGGCTAAAAATGGGAGTAGCCCAGTCTATAGAGACAAATCGTAGACAAAATCCTTGTCACCAGTTCTCAAAATATAGACTTGCATCGGTTCATCCGATCAACATGCAGGCAAACAACAAGCCCGTAAGTCATTGACCTACGGGCTTTTAGCTGGTGCACCCACCAGGACTTGAACCTGGAACCCACTGATTAAGAGTCAGCAGCGCATGGTTGATATTATTGATCTTAAAAACCGAAAAAGACGAATTTGGGACAGTCCCGATTCAAAGGCGATGGGGAGCGATCTGTGGTTCGTCGGCAAGACGTCACAATCGGCAGACAATTGCAATCTGCCGGGATTATTAGCGAATCAGTTGGCATACCGGTTCTGCAACCGAAGGGGATGTCCACATTGGGCAGCCCCTGGTTCATGTGCGGCTATTCTGCCAGGAATTGGCAAAACAGCATGGCTACTCGTTGGGTGCGGCATGACTCGGCCCGCAGTGCTGTTCGGACTTCCAGATGTGGGGCAACCTGACTCCTTCACTGCACAGTACCCACTTAGTGGAACCTTCCTTACGTCGGCAACGTACGCACGTTTTCAAGTGCTCTTGAAACGCCATTCACATTTTGGGGCGAGCAATAGGGCTTCCCAATGGACATCTCTTGCGCTGGAGATTAGCAGCGAAGTCAGCGGTTGTGCTCCGGATGTTCCGAAACCGGGAATGAGTATCCGGACTCTTGTCATCTAGCGTGTATTAGTTGACGCAGATGCTCTCAAGCAACTGTTCGAGACTTTCAGGATTAGTGTCGCCCACTGCACACACCAACTGATCACCGACGGGACGACCGCATACCGCGAGACCGCTGGCCGTGCCTTTCCAGAATGCCCCTTCACGTATCAGTGAACTGCGGGGAAAGCGATGCAGCTCAGAGGTGGGGAGGACGAACACAGAAACCGGTTCACTCTCCTGATGAAATACGAGCAGCGCGGTGGGCACGTGATTCAGGTAGCAAGTCCTTCCTCCCACCAAGCGACACCGTTCATCGGGCGCCGAACACTGATCAATTCGGACTCCCAGTTGTGACTCAAAGAAGCGGCTGACTTCCGCAAACTCGCTGCTCTGCAGAGATAGATCCATCTCGCCTCTGACGTATTCGTGATAGTCTGCCGTGATCAAGTCCAGAAGGCTCGATGCCCGCATGAATTTCTGGTACAGCAACCCGCCTACAGCCAGAACTGCAACAGCCGCTGCCAGCAAGAATTGCCTCCGAATGCTGGTGCTGCGCGAAGGTAACCGTTGCGAGGGTAGAGACTCAAGAGCGCGATGCCATACGGCATCATCGGTTGGTTGAGGTTTGAGAAGGCTCTTTCGAAGAGCTGCACGAAACCTCTCCTCGGCCATGAGACGATTGCGGCACGGAGCACACGAGTCCAGATGATCGGAAATCGCGCGCATCTGTTCGGGACTCACGTTAGAATCGAAGTAATCCTCGACATGAGAATAGACTGTTTCACAGTTCATAACGTTCCTCCGCCTTCCCGATCTCGCGTCGCCAGTTGAACGCGCACTTTGCGCTTGGCTCGGGAAAAGAATCCCATTACACTTCCTTGTGGCATAGACAATACCGATGCCGTGTCCGCGATACTCAATCCGGCCACAATTCGCAGAAGCAGCACGGATCGCTCGCTTAGCGTGAGGCTCTTGACAGCAGCAGAAACATCGTCGCTGAAATGCAAGCTGAGGTCGGGGGCATCACTTAGCCAATCTTCCTGCCGAGTCGCGTCGCGCAGTTCCGCCTCAATATTCAGTTCTTCGATCGGCTCGGGAACGAGCAACAATTTCTCCCGAGTGAACTTTCGGTTGACGTTGAACACGACAAAAGACGCGATCTGGAATATCCAGGCGCGAAAATCCGTTCCCTGCTCAAAGCTGTCATACTTCTCGAATGCCGTCAGCAGGATTTCCTGCAGAACATCTTCAAGCAATGCAGATTTCCACAGACTGTGACGGCAGAAGGCCAGCAGCTGCGGTCGAATCGGATCCAATTGTGCAATGAAGTGGCGCTCGCTCAAGTTTGGCTTTCGGACCCTTTATTGTTAGGACAGGGCTCTGTCACCCTTAATATAATGTATTGAGCAACAAGAAATCATACTCGACTGAATTCCCTCTCAATGTCAACGTAACATAATAAAATACAAAATAGTATGATTTCATCGCGCGTTTAACATTAACTGACTGTCACCCACTCAATGTTTCTGCTAAGGACGATCTCTTGGTTAAATTCGCTCTCCGAAACCCATACATCGTTTTCGTAGCTGCTCTGGCCATTGTGGTTATAGGTATGACCTCTTATACGAAGATCCCGGCGGATCTCTTGCCGATTTTCAAGACTCCAGCAGTTCAGATTGTCACTTTCTATCCGGGCATGCCCCCCGAAATCATGGAACGCGATATCATGAGCCGGATTGAGAGGTGGACAGGGCAGTCGGTGGGAATCGAGCACCAGGAGGGCAGGTCCATGCTCGGCGTTTCGGTGGTCAAGGACTTTTTTCGCGAAGGCATCAGCCTCGAAACAGCAATGAGTCAGGTGACCTCCTATGCGATGAGCGATCTCTACTACCTTCCGCCGGGTACGGTTCCGCCAATGGTCATGCCGTTTGATCCCACCGCCTCGCTTCCGCTCTGCCTGGTCAGCGTCTCATCACCGGGGATGAATGAGAAGGAACTGTATGATGTCGCATACTTTGAGCTGAGAAACCGTCTGCAGTCCATTCAGGGCGTGATTGCCCCGGCTGTTTATGGTGGCCAGCTGCGGCGCATTCTCTCTTACGTGGATCGGGAAAAGCTGGAGGCACGCGAACTTTCGCCGATGGATGTAGTGCGCGCACTGCAGAAACAGAATGTTTTTATTCCGGCGGGCAACATGAAGATCGGCGATCTGGACTATCAGATATTCGCCAATTCGATGGTTCCCGAAGTGGAAATGCTCAATGACATTCCCATCGCGATCCGGGACGGCGCACCGATCCTGCTTAGGGATGTAGCCCGGGCGCAGGATGCCTCTCAGATTCAAAGCAACGTCGTGCGCATCAACGAAAAGCGGCAAGTCTATATTCCCATCTACCGGCAGCCCGGAGCCAACACGATTGAAATTGTCAATTCGATACGCGGCAGTCTGGAACAGACGCTCGCACGGCTACGCGAGTTCAATCCCAAGGCAAAGGATCTCTCGCTTGACGTCGTCCTCGATCAGTCAGTTTATGTGCGTAACTCGGTGAATAGCCTCCAGACAGAAGCACTGCTTGGTGCGTTACTGGCGGCTGGAGTGGTTTTCCTGTTCCTGCGTCGCTTCGGCATTACGCTGATCGCGTCTCTCTCAATACCGGTGTCGCTTTTGGCCGCCGTCATAGGACTATTCTATACAGGGGACACGCTGAATGCCATGACCTTGGGCGGACTCGCGCTGATCGTCGGCATCGTTGTTGACCAATCCATCGTCGTCATCGAGAACATTATGCGGCGGATGAATGATGGGGAGGACCTCCACCATGCCGCGTTACATGGCACAACGGAGGTTGCCCGGCCTGTGCTGATCTCGACACTCACGTTTATTACGGTCTTCTATCCCGTCGTGTTCCTGACCGGCATGGCGAAGTTCTTGTTCGCGCCGCTGGCCATCGCCGCTGTGTTTGCGATCATTGGTTCCTATCTGGTGGCAATTACATTGATTCCTGTGCTTTGTGTGCGATTCCTAAAGCTTCAGTCGGCGCATGATCACAAGGAGTTCAAGCTTGCCCGGCGCTACGCTGAGACCGTAAAACATATTCTTAGCCGAAGGCGCGCCGTTTTTGTGACGGTAATCGCACTAGGTGTCATTACCCTTGTGCTCGGGAGTTCTCTTGGTCGCGAGCTTTATCCTCCGGTGGACGCGAAGCAGTTCCAGATGCTCGTGCGGCTGCCGTCGGGAACGCGCATCGAACACACTGAGGAAACGGTGCGTGCGGTGGAGCGAGCAGTCATAGAGTTGCTCGGTGAGCCCGATCCCGCATACCCGAAGGAGGAAAAGCGTCCGGAGTCAAACTTGCGCATCCTCATCTCGAATATCGGTGTGCTGATGGACTGGCCCGCAGCCTACACGCCGAATGTCGGCCCGATGGACGCTTTCGTGCTGGTTCAACTCAAAGGGAAACGTGGCTATCCATCCACCTTTGACTACGTAAGCAGGTTGCGTCAGTCACTGCGTGAGAAATTTCCTGATGTCGAGTTCTCTTTTGATACCGGCGGGATGCTTACGGCAGCCATGAACCTCGGCGAGCCTGCACCGATTCATCTGCAGGTTTCGGGCAGTAATTTACACACGAATTTCAACATTGCAAAGTTGATCAAGCAAGAGATAGAGCAAGTGGACGGCGCGACCGATGTCCGCATCGCTCAGCGGCTTGATTATCCTGTGCTGGACGTGGATATTGATCGTTTGAAGTCCGCATATGCAGGTATCAACGTGGAAGACGTGATTAAGAACCTGGTGACCGCGACCAACTCCAGCGTCGGATTTAATCCTGCTTTCTGGATTGACGAGCGCAACGGCAATCACTACTTCATCGGTGCTCAATATGCTGAGGCAGACCTGACATCGGTAGAGACCTTGCTCAATATCCCCGTAACCAGCCCCGGCGGGCGAGAAGCCGTGCCACTGGGAAATCTTGTTAAAATCGAACGCTCGACAGGTCCTGCGGTCATCAATCACATGAACATCACGCGCGTTATCGACGTGTATGCTGCTGTTAGACCCGGTTATGACATCGGCTCGGTGGTAGCAAAGATCGAGCAGCGGCTCGCGCGCTCCGACGCGATCAAGCCGGCAGAGAAAGAGTCGGCGCGCGGTGTGTATTATGCCGTGGAAGGCGGCGAGTTTGCCGGGCTGGGATATAGTTATACGATGACGGGCGAAATGCACACCATGCGAGATGCATTCGGTCAGTTCGCGACGGGGCTGTTGATCGCCGCGCTGCTTGTGTATCTGGTCATGGTCGTGCAGTTTCGCTCTTTCGTAGATCCGTTCATTGTTCTCTTGACCATTCCGCTGGGACTCATTGGAGTGGTCCTGTTCCTCTTCGCAACCGGAACGGCGCTGAGCATCATGTCCTTCATGGGAATCATCATGATGGTGGGAATCGTTGTCGCGTATAGTGTCTTGCTTGTGGATTTCGCCAATCGCCGAATGGAACAGGGTGCATCAGTGGAAGACGCCATCACGGACGCTGCGAGGGTGAGAATCCGTCCTATTCTGATGACCGCGATGGCTGCAACTCTTGCCCTCACGCCAATGGCAATTGGCGGGGCCGGCGGCGAGGCTAACGCTCCGCTTGCACGCGCGATCATTGGCGGCGTTCTGGGCGCCACGGCGCTTACTCTCTTTGTCACACCAGCGCTATATGCGGAATTCAAACGCAGCAGGAAAACAACCGCGACTGCATCTCAGGAATCAGCTACGGCTTAGCTCACCTCAGCGTATACCAACATGAAAAAATACTGGCCAACCCTTAGCATTCTGCTGATCCTCATCCTGGCCGTGACGTCATGGCGACTTTGGAAGCAGAACCAAGCCTTAGAGCATTTCAATCCGTCCTCCGTCGGCTCGCACGCGGTGGCGGAGGTATCTATTGCTCAATGCATCGTGGGTGAGAACGATCGCCCCATAACGCTGACCGGCACCATCGAGCCCTACGAGCAGGCCGTTCTTTATGCGCGCGTGACGGGCTATATCAGCGATGTGAGCGTGGACATCGGCGATGAAGTCGCAGAAAGCCAAGTTCTCGCCGTTATCTCCGTTCCCGATCTTGACTCGAAGCTCAAGAGTTCCGAAGCAGAAGTTGTCGCGGCTACCGCGCGAATCGAGAAGACACGGGCCGACTCAACGCTTTTGGGACTTATGGCCGGGCGTGTATCCAATCTACTGAAATCCTCACCCGGTGCCGTGTCCGATCAGCAACTCGCGGAAACACTGCAGAAGTACGATCAATCCGTAGCTCAATTGCATGTTGCTGAAGCTGAACTACAGGTCGCCCAGTCCCGACGCGATGAGCTGCAATCATTCGCGCATTATTCTACGATTCATGCTCCGTTCCGTGGCACAGTAACGCGCCGCATGGTGGACGTTGGAAATCTTGTCACCAGCGGCTCCATGCAGTCGCCGATTGTCGAGATTATGCGCAGCGACTTCCTGCGGCTCAAGATGGAAATTCCGGATTATGCTGCCCCGAGAGTGAACGTCGGTCAAAGTATTTCGTTCTACTTAAGCTCGGCTGAGGGAAGGATGTACGAAGCAAGTATCACTCGTATCGCCGGGGCGCTTTCCTCTTCGACGCGCACGATGCGAGCGGAAAGCGACCTCAGCAACACAGCGCGCGAATATCGGCCGGGGATGTTCTGCACGGTATTCCTTGTGCTTCAGGGATCAGAAGATGACATCCGCATTCCCTCACGGGCTCTGAGGAAAGAAAAGAAGGAGCTATTTGTTCTGACTGCCGAAAACGGGAGAGCCAGCAAGGTTCCGGTAGAACTGGTCTATGACGATGGCAAGGAGTGCACGGTGAAGTGTCAGCTTTCCTCGGCGACGCCGGTGATCATTAGCGGTCCCGTTACGCTCGCAGCTGGAGATTCCGTGCGAGTAGCTTCCAGCGGAGGTTCGGCTTCGTGATGAATCTGATCAGACGCTTTCCCGTTGTTGCTACGGTTCTTGTGCTTTCCTCGCGTGCAATCGCCCAGGATGCAGGGGTGATGAATGTGCGCTTACGCCTCGATTCCACGATCTTTGCTGACCACAGTGCCCCCCAGAGACTTGTTACGATCGATGAGATCCTGGAGCGGGCGGACGCAGTCAATCCGCAACTGCTCATGCAGCGCGCGCAAACAGACGTGGCTCGCGCCCAGAGCTACCAGTCGAGCCTTGACTTATTTCCTGAGTCCTCGCTGGGCGTCCTGCAGAAGACAGTGGACGGCACCGCCCAGGGTACGGGCGGCGACTTGGTTGATGTGGACTACCGATCCTATCAGAATTCAGTGTGGTTTGGATATCGCCTGAACGTCGCATCTCAGATCTTCAGCGCCCTTTCCGCACGAGATCTTCTGCTTGAACAGAGGATGAATTTGGTGACAATTCGCCAGCAGGCTTTGGCAATTGCCGTTCACCGTTACGACAACCTGATGGTTGCGGCGGTCGGACTAAGCGCTGCAAACCGCTCGCTGCGGGACCACTTGCAGGTCCTTGACATCACGGAGGAGCGCAAAGCCCTCGGTTTAAGCAGTGATTTAGATGTGGCAAAAGCGCGGTCGCGTGTCGGCTCCTTGCGACGGTCTGCCGCCGAAGCACACCAACTCTACACAACGTCGAGTACGAGTTTGGCGGTGTGGGTTGACATTCCACCGGAAGAACTCGTTTTACCCGGCAGTCCGGAAATGTATCCCATCGTGAATTGGGCTGATACTTCAGACTCGGAATTCGAGTTATCCAACCATCCCCGCGTGGTCGCAGCGCGCCATGCCAAGAACGCAGCCGGGCAAGGTCGGAACGCTGCCATCGCTGATCTCCTATTGCCTGAGGTCGATGCACGTATCATAAGCACTGACCTTGGAATTGTCCGCGACAGCTTGACATCTCGGCATGACGCTATTGTTCTGCTGAACTGGACGGTCTCTGCAGGAGACTTGGCGAAGATCCGCGGCACACAGGCCAAGGCTCGCAGGGAAAAACTGGCGTGGAAACTGACACAGCAGGAGATGGTTGGTGCGTATGTGTCTGCACGTTTCGGGTTTCTGGATTCTGAGGAGCGTCTCACGGGTGCGAAAGATGCGCACGATGCTGCAATTGCAGCTCAGGCAGCCGCGCTTGCCGCTTATGAAAATGGCCTGATTTCCATCATCGACGTATTTGACGCGGAAGATCAGTTGGCACAAGCATCTCTCGATTTAGCCCTCGCGATTGCCGATGCGGACAGCAGGTGGATAGACCTCCGACTGGCACAAGGCAACTTGACCAAGGAGGCCATCATTGAAAAAGTCGCTGAAAATCACTAACTTGAGGAAGTTTTCAGCGCACTCGACAGGAGATTCGAAATGGGACATGAGCCTCTCTGGTACCTCAAGAACTTCAACATCTTCAATGGAATGTCTGAGGCAGACATGGAATCAGTTGAGACCATGGTTCAGACCGATCATGTACATCGAGCCGATCCTGTTTATCTTCAAGGCGAACCGACTCATTGGATCTACTTTCTGAAGGAGGGGCTTATCAAGTTGTCCTTCATCACAGAAGACGGGAAAACAGCGACGGTAGCCCTGATGAAGCCCGGCGAAATCTTCGGCGAGCTTGATCTTGTGGATCGAGCAGACGCACAGACTCAAGCCGTCGCCTTGGAAGACAGCTACCTGTGCCGGATCTCGCGTGAGTCGTTTATGGAGATGGTCAAGTCACGCCAAGACATGATGTTATCGGTCAACAAACTCTTGGGATTACGGATGCGTCGCGTGGAAGCTGCGATTCGTGACTTGTTGTTTCTTGACGTCCCGTCCCGGATCGCGAAACTCCTTTTTGGACTCGCAGAGTCTGATGGACAAAAGGTCCCGAATGGCACACGAATCAGAATCCGCCTAACGCACCAGGAGATCGGACATCTGATTGGTGCCACAAGGGAAATGGTGACGACTGTCCTGGGCAGATTCGAGAATGACAGCCTGGTGATCCAAGATCGCCGCCGCCTCATTTTACCCGAACCCGAGCGCTTGAGAAAGGTCTTCGAAAAATAGGTGACCGGGTTGACTGGCTGCTGCTATGACTCCCGCCGAAGCAATTCGGCGGGCTTTGTTTTATGGAGCGGCGATCCCTCAATCTCCAGCATTTGTAAACCAGTTCACTGAATAAGGCGGGCGTAATCCTTAAGTTCTGGGCAACTAACAAACCAATCTTCCGCAAGAGGACTCAGATGAATCACTGCATTTTTGACTGTTGTTCACCAAAACGCACCAATGGACTCTGGATACTGGCGGTCGCATGGTTGATCGCTGGACTGATCTTATTCCTTAGCGGATGCTCTGACGACGATAAAGGCACTCAGCCCGTGCCTGACAATGGCTACGAGGCGCAGGTTCAGGATCTTCAGGCATACGTGCAATGGTCGAGGGCAGATTACACGACTTTTCCCACGAACAGTGCATCACTCGGAGAAGCGCACGAAGGCAATACTCCGGAGCGCGTCAGAGAGGTCTGGGCGAGTCAGAATCTCAGCATCAGCGATTCGACTTATCCCCGCGAGACAATCATCGTCAAGGAAACTCACGGATGGACAGATAGCGGCGACAAGATCTGGCCCGCCATGGGTGGCGTTCTCGCAATGGTCAAACGTGGCGGTGAGTTTAACCCGTCAGGCGGCGGGTGGGAGTACTTCATCCTGAGTAATGATGCCTCGCAAATCATGGAGCGAGGTACTAATGTGATGAACGGCATGTGCATGGCCTGCCACAATGCGGCGTCGTTTGCCGGGGGCAAGGACTACGTGTTTGCGCATCCTTCTGCAACCAATGTGATACCCGACGGTGAGGAATGGGACTTCATTGCCAATCGCGAGACGTGGGATCGAGTGGACAGCACATTTGGACCGGATCCTTTTCTCTCTGGTATGCATGGACAAACAGAAGATTTCAGTCGAGAGATCTATCGCTGGCAGCCCGCTGCACGCGCCGTGAATGGGCAGTTTCCTGTCGGCACCCTCCTGCTGAAGGTCGCATCCACAATTGACAGCACAGGCCATCGCAACTACCCGATGATGGGCAGCGTCACCGGCATGGTGAAGCGCGGAGCAGGCTTTGATTCAGCCAATGGGAACTGGGAATGGTTCATGTTCTCCCACGGAGATTCGAGTGTCGTGCGCGGAAACGGAACGATGATGAATATGTGCGTGGCCTGCCACTCGGCAGCTAATTCGGGAGCCGGAGCCGACTTTGTATTCCGTCACCCGCATCTTGGGAACTGAACGCAGGTATCAGTGTGACGCAAGTGCGTAAGCACCGATTTCCTGTCGGCGTGAGGCGCAAATTGTAAACCAGTTTACAGTTGGATCGATATCATCACTCTAAAGCCTCCCAAAAAATGATTAAACTGTAAACGGGTTCACAGATTTCGAAACTCCAGAAGGTTAGATTATGGTCGTCAGATTGAGACTGACACACTAACCAAACAATCGAAAGGATCTCAACATGAAGAAGTTCAATCTCACCTCCGCAATCATTGCTGGATTGCTTGCTACGGCGGCCATGACAATGCTCCTAATCATCGCGCCCATGATGGGCATGCCGAAAATGGACATTGGCGGAATGCTCGCCATGTTCATGGGTGTCCCGGTCACGGTCGGCTGGATCGCCCATTTCATGATCGGTACCGCACTGGCGATCGGCTACGCGCTGTTTTTTGTGCGTGCAACGTCACTAAGCGGAACCAAGGGCGGCCTGTTATACAGTGTGATTCCCTGGCTGATGGCGCAGATCATTGTGATGCCGATGATGGGCACTCCCCTGTTCAGCGGATCAATGGTCCTTGCCGGAGCCAGCCTGATGGGGCATCTTCTTTACGGAACGGTCTTGGGATCAGTCTACCGCTGTCAGCATGAAGGCCGGAGCATTGAGTGCGCAAGGCCAATCCGCGTCGCCAAACACTCCCCGATAACCTCATAGTCAATCTCGAACAAGAACAAATTCAACAAATCTAAAAGGAACATGACCATGACAACAACACGCAACTTCTTAGCCCTCGCGCTCATCATCCTCTCCGCGAATGGGGCATTTGCCCAGAGCTGTGGGCTCGGCTCGGGATCTTCCTCTGTCATGCCCGCCGCTGCTCAGGGCGCCGCAAAATCTTCAGTGGAACAGGATATCATGACTGTTATCAAACAGGAGTCATCCCTGATGATGTTTGCGAAGTTGCTGAAGGATACGGACCTTTCAAATGCCCTCCAAGGGACAGGCCCATTCACCGTCTTTGCCCCCAATGATCCGGCTTTCAGCGCATGCTCTAAGGAGGACCAGAAAGCCATGGGTGACAAGATGATGTTAGCCACTGTACTCAAGTATCACGTAGTCTCTGGTCAGGAACTGACAACGGCGGATCTCGCAGAGATGAACGGACAGGCACTGAAGGCTCTGAGCGGCATGGATCTTTTGGTCACAGCCAAGAACGGGAAGATTTCCGTGGGAGACGCCAATCTGGTTGGCCAAGAGATCAACGCGTCCAACGGAGTGATCTACATTGTGGATACTGTCAATATGCCCAAGATGGGCGCCACAGACGTGAAGAAGTAGCTCCACATCATCAGGCAGGCATCTGCGCTCTGAGTATCCATCAGGGTGCACATGCTTGACGATGACTGGATGTGTCGCAAAGAACTCTGTTTATCCATGCGAGAAGATACGGAACAACTGACCGGACTACGCAGTACTTTTACCAGTCGGAGTTGCGCTCGCTACTTCGGAGACCCAACGTATCCCGTTCTTGGCCTCCGCAGTTCAAGACTGCTGCACATCAACAAAATGAGTGACGCATGAAGATCACTTTCCTCTATTTCGATGGATGTCCTAACCACGCCCCCGCACTTGCCTCTCTCCGAACCTTTCTTAGCGAGGCTAAGGATGAATCACCGATAGAAGTGGTTCGCATCAACGATGAGCGGCAAGCTGCGCTTCATTACTTCGTGGGCTCGCCTACAATCAGGTTTGAAGGGCAGGATGTCTTTCCGTCTGACGACACAGACTATCGGCTTGCATGCCGTGTGTACCCCACCGATACAGGTTTGAGTGGAGTGCCCACACTTTCTATGCTTCAGGATGCCTACACTCGCGCACGCCGCATGAGTTGAGCCGGAGACGGTAGTACTCCAGCCATGGTAGAAGTAAAGCAGTCGAAATAGAATGTTGCTTATGAACAAGTATTTGCCTATCTTAAGTATTGTCTATCTTGAATAATACTCAAAGATGTCGGTTATGAACGGGCCGATTCACGGACACCTGCCCATGCTTACAGCCTCCCAGATGGCGGAAGTAGACCGCCTGATGATAGGGGAGTTCGGCATCGTGCTACTTCAGATGATGGAGAGTGCCGGTCGCCATTGTGCTCGACTGGCCCGCAAGCGATTCTTGGATGGTGACGCCGGAAACAAGCATGTGGTGATCTTGGCCGGGACGGGCGGGAATGGCGGCGGTGCCATGGTCGCTGCGCGTCATCTTCATAACTGGGGAGCTTCTGTTCGAGTGGTTCACGCACGTCCATCGGCAGACTTCAGTCCGCTGGCGCACCATCAGTGGGCGACATTAGACAGAATGCATGTGCAACAACATGCAGGCATCGATACGGGAGACTTAGCAACCTCTCATCTTATCATTGATGGGCTTATCGGGTACAGCCTCCACGGTGCGCCACGCTCCGAGGAGGCGAGCCTGATAACATGGGCCAACAACAGCGGCAGACCGGTGCTTTCGTTGGATGTTCCCTCCGGAGTTGATGCAACCACGGGAGTTGCCCACGGTCCCGCGATCAAAGCCTCCGCGACATTAACGTTAGCTTTACCGAAAACGGGACTGGGCGTATCGCCGGGACGTGAACTCGCCGGCCAACTGTTCCTCGCGGATATTGGAGTGCCGTGGGAGCTCTATGAGACACTTGGCATCAACATATCCGTGGCAAGATCTGTTTTCAATGAGACTGAGATTGTCTGTTTATCGTAATCTGTTCTCTAAGTCAAACACTGCCTATTGAAGAGTAGTTTGCCGAGTATCTTAGGATCTGTTTCTCTTGTGAACTGTTTTGCAGAATAGAGGATCAGGGAAGTCTATATTATCTCTCAAGATAAGATCCAAATTGCGAAAATGGAGGGATGAAGTCAGATCTACCCTATGAACACTAATGCAACGGAACACGCATTGAAACATGCAACAGCTGGCTCTTCGGTTCTCGCAACGCAACGGGTAGCGAGCTGGAAGAATCCCAAACGGTACATCATCCTGGTGATTCTTGCGGCAGCCGGTTTTGCTATCTGGAAATTACCCGTTGCCGCCTGGTTTCTCGAGATGGTGGGATGGATACAAGGTCAGGGGGTCGTTGGCTATGCCGTTTACGTAGCGGTTTACACCCTTGGCGCGGTTCTGTTCTTCCCTGGATCGGTGCTCACTTTTGGCGCAGGATTCGCATGGGGAGTCGTGCTCGGTACCATTCTTGTTTCCGTAGCGAGCATGACAGGGGCATCTGCGGCATTCCTTATCGGTCGTTACCTTACTCATGATTGGGTCGAAGGCAAGGTGGCCGGCAATGAACGATTCCAGCGTATCTATTACGCGGTGGCTAACCGGGGCTTCAAGATTGTGATTCTAACCCGGCTCTCGCCGCTCTTTCCGTTTTCCTTGCAGAACTACGCATACGGATTGACGGGAGTGAGTTTCCGCGACTACTTTGTTGCGTCTTGGATCGGCATGCTGCCTGGCACAATCATGTACGTTTACATCGGCTCGCTCTTTACGGAGTTGGCCCAACTCGCATCGAAGAATCGCCCCGACGTTTCAGGGAGTAAGATCTTCTATATCATTGGGCTGGTAATCACCGTAGTCGTCACTGTCTACATTACTCGAATCGCTCGCAAAGCACTTCAAGAGGAAACAACAAGTGCCTCCGTATGAAGAACATCTCCGCACGCTGGAGCTTGATCCACCCGACGAGTTTAACAAGCAACTGGCTGAAAACACTCATCCTCAGAACTGGATAAACCCAAAGCCGAAATCAATATACGATGCCGTTGTCATCGGAGCGGGGACCGCAGGGTTAGTGGCCGCGTCCGGTATATCGGGCCTTGGCGGCGATGTTGCTCTTGTAGAACAGCACTTGATGGGAGGCGACTGCCTGAACTACGGTTGCGTTCCTTCGAAAGCGCTCATCGCTTCGGGGCGAACCGCCGCACTTCAGTTGCATACCGCGGAGTTTGGCGTGCCCGATCACAGCGGACACCCTGCGGATTTTGAGGAGGTAATGCGCCGTATGCGAAGGCTTCGCGCACAAATCAGCCGGCATGACTCGGTCGGACGCTTTAGCGAAAAAGGCATTGACGTATTCCTTGGTCATGCGCAGTTTGTGGATCATCGAACGGTTGAGATCGGCGGACAAAGAATTCGATTTCGCCGCGCAATTATTGCCACTGGAGCTCATCCATTTGTACCACCCATTCCGGGGATCGAGAATGCGCCGGTCTACACCAATCTGACTCTCTTTAACCTGACCGCCAAGCCTGATCATTTGCTTGTGATCGGCGGAGGGCCTATCGGCGTAGAAATGAGTCAGGCGTTTGCCAGAATTGGCGTGAAAGTCACATTGGTTCAAGGGTCTGCCCGTATTTTGCCGCGTGACGATTCAGAGGCGGCGGCTGTAGTTGCTCGTTCTCTGATCAATGACGGCGTTGACATTCTCTCTTCAACGAAGCTTTCGAGGTTGAGCACCAGCGCCTCAGGAACTGAAGCCATTCTCGAAATATCCGACGGACAAAGATCCGTCAAGACCGACGCCATTCTTTTGGCAGTAGGTCGTCAACCTACCGTAAAGAATCTCGGTCTCGACGCGGCTGGCGTGGTATTCGATGAGCGAAAGGGCATTTCCATAGATGATTTCTTCCGGACCAGTAACCACTCGATTTTTGCGATCGGCGACGTGGCCGGCTCATTCCAGTTCACACACGCGGCGGAAGCAATGGCGCGGGCGACTATTGCCAATGCGTTCTTCTTTGGACGCCAACGCCTGAGCCGCCTGAACGTGCCGTGGACGACATACACTTCACCAGAGCTGGCAGGAGTAGGGATGTCTGTCGATTCCGCGCACAAGAAATGCGGAGACAAGGTTCAACGTATCCGGATAGATTTCAAGGATGTGGATCGCGCCATTCTCGATGGAGAAACGGATGGATTTCTGAAAATAGTATATGGGAAACAGGGACTGATTCTGGGGGCGACCATCGTCGCGCCTCATGCCGGAGAGATGATCGGTGAAATTGTGGCGGCAATGAACCGGAATGTGCGGGTAGGATCCTTGGGACAGACAATCCATCCATACCCAACATTCAGCGAGGCTTTCAAGCAAGCGGCGGACGCCTATCGCCGCACGTTATTGACACCATCCGTGGCAAAAATCCTGCGTTGGCTTCTGCGAAGACGGGCATGACGCTCAGCATTATCATTCCGACATTCAATGAAGCGCTGATGCTTCCATCGGTTCTCGACCACTTGCTGCGGCTTCAAGATATCGATGAGATCATTGTGGCAGACGGCGGAAGTACTGACACGACGCGCGAGATCGCTGCGGCGAAAGGCACAATAGTCCGCGTTACGGAATTGGGTCGAGGAACGCAGATCGACGCGGCATGGCGGATTGCCACAACGGACATTATCTGTGTTCTCCATGCGGATTCGCTTCTACCACAAGAAGGTCCCGCAAGAATTCGCAGTGCTTTGTCCGATCCGAAAACATCGTTAACCGCATTTCGGCTTTCTTTCAACACAACGAGATTGGATCTAAAAATAGTCGCATGGGCAGTTAACTTGCGATCTAACTGGCGGAAATTGCCATACGGCGATCAGGCACTTGCATGTCGCAGACAGGATCTTCAGGACATGGGCGGGCTTCCCCATTGGCCTTACCTTGATGATGTATATCTTGTTGAGGCGATGCAGCGGCGAGGTCGCATCGAATTGCTGCCCTGCCATGTTGTGACGTCCGGCAGAAGATATTCGAATTGTGGCACATGGAATACGGTACGGCAGCACAGAGCCATCATGTCGCATTGGCGCGAGCATCACAAACCTCCTGAGTTTAATAGATGACCTTACGAACTTCATTCCTCTTCGCAATACTGATAAGCATGTACAGGGAAGTGTCCATAGAAGCTTTGGCATTTGATCACACATACACCGATCGGAGTGCTCTGCTTACGTCAGGTGTGGTGAACGGCCGCATTGACTATCCAGCCAGCACGGTAAGCCAAGCCACTTTGAGAGACTCTCTGGAGCAGGCTGGTGAAGTCGAACGGTCTGAGTTCGATCGTTGGAGTCAGTCTCAGCAGCTCGCGTTCTTGGTCCATATCTACAATGCGGCAACCATCGAGCTAATCATCGAGCATTATCCGGCGAAATCAACTATAGACATCGGCGGTATGTTCAGCTCTCCGTGGAAAATCGCGTTTGTGGATTTGCTGGGCCAAGTGGTCTCACTGGACTATATCGAGAAGAACATGCTCCGGGACAGGTATCGGGAGCCTGGCATTCACTTCGACATGGTTTGCGCATCAAAGGGCGGTCCAAGCCTGCGCAGCGAAGCTTGTCTTTCAGAGCGCCTCAACGATCAACTTGACGTTTAGGCCAGGATATTTCTGCTGATGTAACCTGAACAGAACCGCTATGATGCGACAACGAACACGCTGTACGTGTCGCCGATCTTCAAGCGGTACAGCTCCGACTTCGAACAGGCCCCCGGGAGTGTGTTGCGTTTGGTCGGAAAATACATTGCCGAATCAGCCAACAAGAACAAACCTGCATCCATAAAATGCACAAATTGTGACTGGTCACTCGACAGCAACTAATCATGGGACATCTGATGGGCAATTACTACAATCCTGACGACCTTGGCAAGTTCGCAAACATCGGAAAGGGCAATAAAGAGCTTTGGGAAAAGTTCAGCGAGTGGTATGGATCCGTTTTTGCAGACGGTGCGCTCTCTGGCCGCGAGAAGGCGCTGATTGCCCTCGCCGTCGCCCACGCCGTGCAGTGTCCTTATTGCATAGACGCTTACACGAACGACTCGCTGAACCGCGGTCGCTCTGAGGAAGAAATGACCGAAGCCGTGCATGTCGCAGCAGCCATACGCGGCGGAGCGTCCCTGGTTCACGGGGTTCAGATGCGAAACATTGTCGAGAAGCTCTCGATGTGATGACATTCAGGAATCATCAGTGAGTGTAAGAATGGCAAGTCTCAAGTCACAAATCAAAGTAAACCCGCCGAATGTATCCGAGCAAATCAAAATGCTCGACGGAGCGATCCCGATCCGATTCGATGACAAGCTTGCCTCGGCAGGATTGAAAGCACTGCATGCGGAGAAGATTTCAACACTCCAGGTCAATGTTGGGCGGTTATGCAATTTACGGTGCAGACATTGTCATGTCGATGCAGGACCGGACAGGCGCGAGATCATGCCGCGTGAAGTGTTTCAAGAGTGTCTCAACGTGCTCGACAAGACCGAGATTCCTGTGATTGATCTCACGGGCGGAGCGCCGGAATTGAATCCAAACTTTCGATGGTTCGTCGAAGAGGTGAAGCGACGCGGAAGACACGTTATGGATCGTTGTAATCTGACGATTCTCGCGACGGCACCCATGGAGAGTCTTCCGGAGTTCCTCGCGCAGCACGAGGTTGAGATCGTCGCGTCCCTGCCGTTCTTTCTCCCCAAGCAAACTAATGCTCAGCGTGGCGAGGGCGTATTCGAGAAATCCATCAGGGCTTTGCAGAAACTAAATTCACTTGGCTATGGGCATGATGGGTCGAATCTGAAACTGGATCTCGTCTATAATCCGGTTGGAGCTTTTCTGGCGCCTCCCCAAAGCGGTCTCGAAGAAGAGTTCAAACAACGTCTGCTCAAGGAGCACAATATCCGGTTTCACAGGCTCTTCTGCATCAATAATATGCCAATTAACCGCTTTCTCAATTGGCTCATAGACAGTGATAATTACGAAGGCTATCTGGAGCGGTTAGTCACTGCCTTTAATCCGCATGCCGCTCAGGGCGTCATGTGCAGATCGGGGATCTCCGTGGACTGGCGAGGGTTCCTCTACGACTGCGACTTCAATCAGATGCTTGATCTGCGAGTGAATCATGGTGTTCCCAGTCACATTCGGGACTGGTGCCCGGAGTTGACAACTCGTGTCATCGAAACTCGGAATCATTGTTATGGCTGCACAGCAGGATCTGGATCAAGCTGCACCGGCGCAACAATCTAACTGCGCTCTGGTCTGCCTTGCCCGGTTGCCGGAGTTCGGCAAATGTAAGAAACGACTTGCCAAGGAAGCTGGAGAATCAGAGGCCTTTCGCATCTATTCACTTCTTGTTTCGAAATTGAAGGACTTGATTGCGACGCTTCCTGCCGGAATCAAAGTGCAAGTGAGATTGACGGAGCCGTGCAGCTCAGATGAATTTCACAAGACTTTTGGTCAACGCCCAAACTGTTCTGTGCAATGCAGCGGTGATTTGGGCAGTCGAATGCTTGAGGGTGCTGGAGCGGCTTTTGCGAGCGGTGCGACAAAGGTGGTGATCGTGGGCAGTGATGTCCCCGGTTTGACCAGCGAAATCATCGAACGGGCATTCTTCGAATTGAACCGCTTTCCGCTCGTCATCGGCCCCGCGCAGGATGGCGGCTATTATTTGTTAGGAATGCGTGAGGTCAGAACTGAGCTGTTTGCGGACATCCCATGGGGAAGCCCTGAAGTTCTTGAGCGAACGCAGCTGGCTGCGCGCTCCATTGGGCTGCCGTATTCTGAATTAGAAGTTTTGCGCGATGTGGACACCCTAGCGGATTGGGAAGCAGTCAAGAATACATTGTAATACACAAGGGTTATGCATGCCATTCATCAACACCATTGAACCAGACGATGCGACGGGTGACCTTGCCGAAGTTTACGCTTTGGTTCGTCATGGACGGGGATCAGTCGCCAATATCTATAAGCTTCATAGCCACGATCCGGAGCTTTTGCGGTGTCATCTTGACACCTACAAAGCAACGATGTTTTCCACCGCGGGCCTGACGCGCCTCGAACGGGAAGCTATGGCGGTGGCTGTCTCTTCCAGCAATGGCTGCCACTATTGAATTCATCATCACAGCGACGCGTTGCGTCGCATGGGCGCTTCAGAGGATTTGATTAGTGCACTTAAGAACAGCGAATCACTCAGCGAACAATCACAACGAGTTCAGCGGATGGTGGAATTTGCGCGCAAGCTTACTTTGAAGCCAAGCACCATCGGCCGGGACGATGTGAACGCTTTGAAGTCAGTCGGTATGTCCGACCTCGAAATCACACAGGTCGTCCAAGTAACCGCCTACTTCAACTACGTGAATAGATTGGTTGACGGCCTCGGTGCTGAGTTAGAAGAATGAACACGGTTTGAGCCGGGAGGTGCCAGAATCTAATGAAGGGTGATATGTGAAAGCTTTGGTTCTGCACGGCCTACCTCCGAATGCATACAGAGCGCAGATGGAAAATTGGGCCATCCGTTAGGGTTAATGATTCAAACTGAAGGAGCCAACTGGAATGCGTCATGTTACAGTCGCGATCATAGCCCTGCTGTTCATGAGTATAGTGAGTAAGTCCCAAGATCTTCCGGATACTCAAGCACACCTCGACTTATTGAAAGCCAAGTTTTCGGGTGCGGCACCGACTGACAAAGCCAGGGTATATGAAGCTGGGATTGATAGCGTTAGACTGAGCGGCGTTGTCGAGAGTTCACTGAAAGTGGGCGTTACCGCGCCTGACTTTGAGCTGCCTAATGCTGCATCAAAACCGATTCGACTTAGTGAATTGCTTAGAACTGGGCCTGTCGTCTTAACTTGGTATCGTGGAGGCTGGTGCCCTTACTGTAATATCACTCTCCACGACTTGCAAGTCGCGTTACCCGAAATACAAAAGGCCGGTGGCACTCTCGTTGCCGTCAGCCCGGAGATTCCGGACAGTTCTCTTTCGACGCTGGAAAAACACGCGTTGCAATTCGAGGTACTAAGCGACGCCGGTAACGCGGTGGGACGTGCCTACGGAATTATCTATAAGATCCCGTCGTCCATTGTGGATCAATATCGGGGCAGGCTGGACATCCCCGCATACAACCATGACAAATCTTGGGAGTTGCCATTGGCAGCCACTTACATTATTGACCGAAATCGCATCATCCGCTGGGCGTTTGTGGACGCAGACTACCGCCGACGTGCTCAACCGTCAGACATTGTGGCGGAACTGAAAAACCTCCAACTCAATTAGCAGAGCAGTGATCGGTCATGTCATCTAACATGCTTAGTAGAAAATACCTGGTATTCAAGTCCGCGCTGGCGGGCATCTCCTTGGTCATCGTCGCCGGCTGCACCGACCACAATGCGTCAGAAGATCAAGCAGCGTTGTCGCTCGCTGTTGGCGATAGCACTATCACTATTCCGGGTGAAGCCATTGCTTTTGCCGATGAGCACTACGACATTGACACTTATTGGCTCCGCGAATTTCAAATCGGATCCAGCACCACCTGCTGTCTCTTTCCATTTCAGGGGCCGCTGGAGCGTTGGAAGAACCTTGTATGGTCAGACCGAGCGGTGTTTCTCGGATTTCCTTTCGAGCATGATGCACGTACCCAGGATCGTGCCCGATTCTACTACCAGAGCGGAACGTAATTCAGACAGTACGGATACGGGTGGGAGGATATCTTTCCGTCTGGAGCCAATTTGTCTACAGCGACAGGAGGCTATATCTGGAATGCTGAACAGGGAACGTTTTGGTACGACGGACTTCCTGAACTGATGTACAGCTACCGGTCCATGGGGGTCATAGAGAGTACGCCGCGACTCTGAAGGAGTTCTGACCTGATGCTCGCTTCCGTAGCAAACTACCGCGTGCAAGCGTCTGCATGCAGGTACACCCGGTGGCCCCGCAGAGTAACATCCAATTGATCGGCTTTACTTGGCACCGCAGATAAATAGCCCGTCCAGCGCCACGGGCTGTCCACCTGGCGCTGTCTTATCAACGAGAACCACCCCGAGTCGTTAATAAGCGGATCGGGGAGCGCCGTTAGTGCTCTTTTCGTCAATAACGCGAAGACCATGTGCTTGCACCGTTTGCGAGATCTTGCTACCGTAGCAAGAATTTGTGAGTTTGTTGCTCAATTACTGGACTTAATAGGCATCCAGAGAAACAAATACAGGCTCGTAAATGCCTTCAGCTTACTGACAAACCCCGTCATTTCTGGCGGGGTTTGTTCTTGGGGAAGGTCAGGTTCGCTTCCGCGGGTGAAGGGGAATGGGTTGGAGCGCCGGAGGGGCGAGCGCAGTAGCGGATGTTTGCAGGATGTGAAGCAGGATTTTGAGGTTGAAAAGTGCGATCCGGAGCTTTCCGCCCGCGAGGAGGGCGATCTTCTTGATATTTTGGGCGATCGCGCAGAGCAGCGACTGCTCCTGGACTTTCGCCACGCCGCGCATCCGTGCATAGCGATGGCCGTGCAGCTCTTTGGCATCGGCGAAGCTGCGCTCCACCGTCTGCTTGCGCTGCTGATAGATCGCCTTCCCGCGCTGCATCAACCGATGACCGCCAATCCGCTCCTTGCTGCGCTCCCACACGTGCCGCGTCAGCACTTTCACATGGTTCTGACTCTGCGTGCACAGATCGAGCAACGGACAATGCCCGCATAAGTCCGGATCGGACTTGTACTCACGATAGCCGTCACGATTCGTCGTCGTGTAGCGCAGCACCTGACCCGCCGGACAGACATAGTGATCCGAACGCCGGTAATAACGATACTCCCGCTTGTAGAAGAAGCCCGGGCGATGCGCGCGCCCGCTGTAGCCGATCACGCCGTAGATGTGCCGGTCTTCTAATCCTTTACAGATCGCGGCCGTGTTGTAGCCCGCATCCAAGCCCACCGCCGCGACCGCGAACCCGAACTGCTCCCGCTGCCGGTCCAACCGTTCCAAATAGGGAATGCTGTCGTGCACACTGGCGGGAGTGACGTAACTATCGGTAATGATGTTATGCTTGCCGTCCACCGTGCGGTGATCTAAATAGAAGAACCCCTTGGGCTTGCCGTCGCGCACCATGTAGCCGCTCTCCGGATCGGTCGTGCTGAGCTTCGTCTCCTTCAGCAGCGGACCGCGTTCGGTCGGCTTCCGCGCCGGCTTGCCGTGATCGAGCCGATCCTCGTCAATCGCCACGTCCAACTCGTCGAGATAGCCGCGCGTCGACTTCTGCACCACCCCTTTCTCGAACTTGTGCTTGTTGGCGTTGGCCTTCAGATGCGTCGAATCGGTGTACAACGTCTGGCCGTCCACCAGCCCCCGCTGCATCGCCAGCACGACGATCTCGTCGAAGATCTCCTGATAGATCGTACTCTCGCGAAACCGCCGCCGCCGGTTCTGCGACAGCGTCGAACTGTCCGGCACCTTGTCCTGCAGCGTCAACCCCAGGAACCAGCGGTAGGCCACGTTCACCTGAATCTCCGCGACCAGCTTGCGCTCACTGCGGATGCCGAACAGATAGCCGATGAACAGCATCTTGAACAACACCACCGGATCAATCGGCACCCGCTCGCGGATAAACGTAAAGTCCACCGACCGCTCAGTCTTCCGCAGCAAATGATCCGCCGGAACCAGCGTATCTATCGACACGAACTCCAGTTCCGTCGGCTCCCCACCCGTCTGATGCCCGATAATAGACAAAATCCCCGCAATAATGCGAGGACTTTGCCAACAGCCTGAGCGGCTAATCAGCTTAGCCGCGCCCTCCTGTCTGCTATTCGCTTACAGTGCGCGCGCGATTCGGAAGTTTCCACCACGATTGACCTCGCCGTAGACCACGGTACCATTCGGCATCACTGCGCGAACACGAACACGATCATTCCAGTCACTGCTTGTCGGGTAATCGGGGCGGAAGTTCCCGATTCGTCCACTCCATTCGCGCACATTTGGGCCGACCTGAACCAGCGTGTAGTCATAGGATTGACCGCCGTTGTTAGACAGGCCAATCTGGAAGTGCTGCGGCGCCGGGCCTGTGTAATCCCAGCAGACGGTGAACACTTCGTTCATGCGCCAAGTCAGCGGACAATTGGGGAACGTCACGTTCGGACCGGCAACAGCTTGGACGACTGCGGCGAAAAGCAGGGTGGCGAGAATGGCAAACTTCTTCATGGGGTTCTCTCTTTCTGTGATGAGGTTGGTATTCCGTGGAAGCCTCGTGGCCCCCTTACACAGAAGTAGTTTGGGCACAGCAGTGAATCTTACACGCCAGCCGAACTCATCTTGCCGCCAGAGGAATGTGCGCCAGAACCTCAGCTCCTACTTCATCAAGACGACCTTCTGCGTGTTGTTCTGTATGCCTTGTCGCATGCGCACGAAATATACGCCAGAAGCAAAGTTTGCGGCATCCCAAGTTACCAGATGGGTCCCGGCTAAAGCCGGTCCATCAAAGAGTGTGGTGACCTCTTTGCCGAGAGTGTTATAGACCTTGAGGGACGAGAATCCCGGGGGATCGACAGAGTAGCGAATCGTCGTCATCGCGTTGAAAGGGTTAGGATAGACTGATATGTCCATCGAGAGTGGCAATTCTTTGTGTTTAGCAGCGGAAACAAAGCAATCTGTGTTCACAAGCATAACTGCGGCCTCCAATGGGTCGATCACCCCCGCCACAGCGACTTGTAAAGGAGATGCTTGTCGTATACAAGCGCCAGCACTGAAATACATGCCCTCAAAGCTCTCCTCTTCCATAGGCTCGAGATTCTCGTCTATCATTGACAGCCTGCACTGAAAAGGGGCCGCGATACTTGCCGTTATGCCGGACAGAACATATCTGCCTGGGCCACAAGGCAAGATTTTGTAGGCCATTCCACTTGAGTCTGGAAAGTCAATTGGTGATCCCATGATAAAGCCGTCTAACGTTGTTCGGATGAGCCTCATCTTGGCTCCAAGAAATGTTCCGCTTGTAGAAGTGTATCCACAGACAATTATCCGATCTTGCTCAAGAAGCGCACAGCTACACCCACACCCACTGCCCGCAAGCGAAAACTGATGGCAAAAGATCGTGCCAAGCGATTCAAAAAAGCTCGCGAAACGTATATTCGTTACAGTCTCTTTACTTTCGAGGATGCGGAAAAAGCCGCGAAGTACTGGTTGCGCAAGGGAGTCTCAGTCCGATGTGAACAACACCGCGTAATTTTGACGACTGTGGACGGCACGAATCTTGAAATAGATATTCTGGAAGACATGATCACAATCATGGGAAATGACGGAGCCGGATACTTCGATTCTGAAGATGTGGAATCGATAATAGCTGCGCTCAAATGTTGTTTTAGGCAATTCGCAAATTAAACTTCAGAACTCGAAAAGAAAGTCAAAATAGATGGCTTTCCCCCTTGCGAAACGCAGGTGGTTTTGAGTATACTATGTATATAGATAGAATCGTAACGGTTCGGATGAAAATCAATGACGGAAATGAAGATGGACAAAACCACGCACTTTGTCACCACGATTTCATCCGAACGGACTACCGTTCGGAATTTTTCGTTTTGAAGACATTAACCAATAAGGAGAATTACAAATGTCATATCTGATTGAAGAACAAATCTCGCCAAGAACTGCTACGAATGAGCAGCTTCAAATCGTCGCCCAAGCGGCACACCAACTTTACACAAACATCTTCCCAGGCAGCGGCGTTCTGTATTCGTACACACCGAACTTTCACTTTGTCTGGTTCGGAGCTCCGCTCAATGAGCCCGACATCCGTGCCGGTTTTGCAATCGTGGATCTTGATGACAAAGATCGCGTGCTTTGGGAATTATATCAGTCTGAAGCACTTGACGCTTATCCCAAAGATCTATGGCTTATGATTGCGAATCGGGTTTGGGAGTCCGGACTATCACAGTGCCAGGAATTTCCGCACTTCAAGCCGCTAGATCGGAAGCTGCTCGATGGGATTTCCACAGACGGCAAGCGTAACTGCGTCCGTCACTACATGTTCGATATCCTCAATTACTATAAGGACGACTACCACAGCGGCGTCTACAACCGGACGCATTATCTAAAATACTATCTATAAAACAAGGAGAACAATAACTATGAATCAAAATGAATTGCTTAAGCCTCAGACTGAAGTTCAGAACAACACAACTGGCTCCGCAGGTGAATTCCGTGGGCCGTTGACAAAAGAAATTGCAGCAGAAGCCCGTAGACGGGTGCGAAGTAAGGCACCGGAGCTTGACCGCTTTGGTTTGGATGAAGCGTTGCGGGTTATCAAGTGGTGGATGAATGCGGGAGCGGTATTGTCATTTGCTGACTATAAACTCAATCTTCACGTGCTCGATGGAACCGTGTACAACCTGCGATGCGGAGACGATCTTCATCAGGTCGTTGAAAACAGTATTGGTGACTTCGCAGACTGGAGTATCGGACGAGATCTATTTGATGGAATCGAATATCTTGCGCTGGAATTGACGCGCAACAACTACTAAGGAGAACGAGAATGAAGACTAAAGATTTTGGCTTAGCGGCGTTATTTGTCGCGAAAAAATGTGCGCTATTAGCGTACGAAATGGACAGCATGAGCCAGATGTGGTTCACATTTAACGATGACAAGACGGTTCGCGAACTTGAACAGAGCTTTCACTGCAATGCAGCGACTGTTCATGCGCAAGATTATTTGGCGGCACAGAAAATGTTAAAAGCACTAATTTATGATAATAGGAGAACAAATTATGAACATAAACTCGGACGAGTTGACTACAGTATCACAAGATAACAGTGACGAAGCTGGGATATTAGAGATTGCAGAAGTTGGTAATAAAGTGGGGGGTCAGTGTGCCAGCTTTTCGCTGACCCTTTCTGTTTCCATGGTGGAAGTGAGATCGAAATCGGCGGGAGAGAAGGTCGTAGATTTTCAGGTGGAGGAATTTGACGCTGAACGTGGCCGGGAACGCATCGAGACCGTGTTGCGATCCCGGAATTACTCAACGAACGTTTGGCATGGCACTTGTTCCAACCAGAATTACCAGGGAATGAGGGGTGTGATTCTGGACTTTGACAGTGGCATGGCTATTGAAGAGGCCCGAAAGGCTTTTGCAGAGTACAATCACATCATCCACACAAGTTCGTCGCATCAAGTGCTGAAAAATGAGATGATGGCAGATCGATTTCGGGTGATTTTGCCCTTCGCACCTGGGGAAGTTCGCTTCGCGTCGCAAAGTGAGGCACGGGGTGTTTATCGGAGGTTACTGAATACCTATTCGCAGGCGGATCCCAGTTGCAAGGAACCGGGGAGAAAGTACTTTCCGCATAGTGCTGAGAAGGGTGCACCCTTTGAGTGCTTTGTCAATTCGACGGGAAGGTATATCGAGATTGAACCGGAAGCAGTGGATGATCCAGTCGAGTGCGATACTTTGTTTGTGGCTCGAGGCTCTCATGAGCTACATCCCCAGCGTGAATTGGAACGCATGCTGAAGTTCGACCCGTTCGTGAAATGGTGCATTGAACGTGCGCAAGAGGGGATCCCAGAGCCACTTTGGTACGCGATGATTTCCAATCTATGCAGATTTGAAGGCGGGGCCGAGGTGATTCACGAAATTAGCGCCAGGGACCAGACACCAGGGCGTTACAGTGTGAGTGGAACAGATTGGAAGATCGAGCACGCGCTCGATGCTTCCGGACCTTTGACGTACGAGAAGATTGTGCGGGATGGGTGGCCGGGAGGGGTTCCGTTGAAACCACGATCACCTGCCGGATGGGGAGTGATTGGAAAGATTCGGGACCGGCTGGGCTATGGAGAAAAAGGCGAAAAGAGACTGTTCGCGCAGGATGAGGTGATCATCGGTATCGATGGCCAATGGCGGATTACCGAAGTGAGGGAGTTCCGGCATGATCCGCCGGCTGGGCATAGTAAAGTGCCGGCAGTGTGTCCTTTCTGCGACCATGACACAGCGAGCTTAATAGCGGACAGCTTTGGCTTCGTCCAACTGGATTGTCCGGAATGCAAGCAGGTCTACCATGAATACGCAGTTCATCCGGAGATGTTCTCCTATCAAGGGGAATTGTATAGGGTTGAGATGCGATCCGATAAGTTCGTGAGTATGGAATGTTTGAAGTCCGACCACTTCAGGAACAAAGACGACTACGATTATGCCAAGAAGAAGTTGCTGACCGACCCGAAACGCCGATTTCTGGACGATGACTTTCAGATTCGACGAGTCGGTAGTGTGGACTTTCCGTGTCTTGATTACGAACTGCGAGTGGAAGACAATGCCCTGGTTTTCAAGTATCCTGCGTTGCCGATCGATGTGGCTGACAATGACTTTGTTGACGCATTTCTAGGCGGCATGTTCGGATCGTATTCTGGGTTTATCAAGGACTGGATGGCTATGTATTGCTTTACGAATTACGTTACCCTGCCGGTTATTGTCTTGACCGGTTCCCGTGGCTGTGGCAAGGGTACCTTTGCAGACATGGTCGGCAATATCTTCCCGGCGTTGGCTGGCCAATGGGATGGAGACTCAAGCCACTTCAATGAACACTATCGTAAAAAACTGTTGTTCGTTGACGAAAACCCGAACGCTGAGAAACCCACACAGTACGTCGAAATCAAGAAGTTAACCGGTAACAAGAAGATCAAGATCAATGAGAAGTATCGCCCAGAGTACTACGCACCGAACAATATTAATGTGATTATCGCCACGAATGATCCACGTCCGATGTTCTTAAAGTCTCAGGAGCAGCCGGAATCGGAAAACGTCAATAACTTCTTTATTTATCGCTGCCCGGACGTCGCTTCCACGAAGATAAACAACCAGCTGGGTGAGATGCTTCAACAGCGTTTGGGCAACTATGTTCGTACGGAGCTCAAGGATAGATTCCGGCGGTTATCAGCCGTGCAAACATCAAACAATCGCTATGGACTTTCGGCTCCCATTACTCCGTTTTCCAAGGATTTATTTGTCTCCAGTAAGACGACCGTCGAAATGGAAGCAGAGGAACTGGCACGGTATCTTGTTTGCGGAATCTATGAATCGGATCCGTATGGTGGTTCAAATTCAGAGCCAATTCAATTCAAGCCTTACGAAACCAAGGACGGTGAACTTTACGTGCAAGGCAAAGAAATACGCGACCTTGTCGGACGCCTGCGGTTTAAGGGCAGCAGCAATTACAAGGCCTACATCACGATCCTCCAAGAAGCAGGAATATTATCAATTGATTGTGATTTCCGACAGAATAGGCGATGGCTTGGATATCGGATTTTGCGTGAACCCAAGTTTTACGACGATCCTGACGATCCAACACCGACGCTATTTAAGTGATGTCGGTGATGTTTTCGACGTATTGAACCGAAAATACATCACCGCTGTAAGTTGAGTAATTGCTCAACTTATGATAACAAAGTGATGGAAGTGATGTGAGTGATGTCATTTATTAAGAATATATTTTTGATATTAGAATAGAATACAACTACTGTGGTAGGTCGCTAAAAAGTTTTTCGAAAATGTCCATCACTTTCATCACTTTCATCACCATGAGAGGAGAAATCAGCCAAAAGCTCGATCACGTTTGCATCACCTTCATCACCGACTTCACTCACTGGCATCACTAAGAATAAAACAGGAGCCGCCTACCCCTCCTGCACCCCAAAACCCAAGAAAGGAAAAAAAATGACAAACCTACTGAGATTCTTCAACGAGATGATCGAAAAAGACAAACTCGAGCGCGAGCTCGCAAAGCACCAACCGGAGTCAATCGTCAATCTCCAGATGCGAACCCAGATGCGCGATATCATTGCCGATACGCCGTCCTGGGGATTCAAAGAAATCATGGGCTCTGAATTAAGGCGACTCGGCATGTAAAACAGGTTTCGCGCGCATGCATGCGACAAAATGCCAGTAATCGCAAAAACCACCTGATTTTTAGCCGGTAGCAGACTACTTAAGACGTATTCTTTGTGCTGGAAGCGGCTTGGTAGCATCGGTCGAGGGACAGCTAAAGAAAAGCCGCGATTATTCAGCTGCTGATCGATGTAGCAGCTACTACATCCCGGCGTAGGTAATAGCCTCCCACCAGCAGTTGCAGCGGCATATCTACGTCAGCATTGAAGCGAAGCACGCCGTACCAATATACGTAACAGAGCAGGCCAACACCTGCTCCTCTGTTTTACGCCAGCGTCGTCGGATGCGTGTGAATAGCCTCGCAAGCGCGTGTCCGGCTTCGCAGAGCAGCACCGGAGGCATTCTACGCCACAGGGTGACTCCTTAACTAAAGATGACGGTCATCACCTTCTTATGCCAGAATAGAAAGCCGGCGATGACCGCCGGGGTGACCGCTTCGGAGCAGGTTCACATGCACTTGGCCCCGCCTTCGCAACGAAGAGGAGAAGCTCTCATGCGTCTGCCTAATCCTTGCACACAGGGTGTGACGAATCGGTCTTGGCGCGAATTCTGATTCGCATTCAAGCCGGCTTCGATACAAGAAAACAACAACTTATCCCGGTCGCTTTGTCACATTGCCGTCAATGTGGTAAGCGGTCCAGCCGTGGCTACAGGTCGCTCTTGTTACCTGTTTCACTTGACTTTTTCGATTCACCATGCTATACTACCTCCAGATCACTTGGGGAACCTTGGAAGCGAGGTAGACATGCCTGCCCTGACATCCTTCCTGCCGAACATTCTATCCATTCCTGACGGACGGCCTACCGATCGACGAACCACCATCGACACCTTGCTGCGTGCCGCGGCGAGGTGTTTCTTGTTGTGGGCGTGCGTCGCTCCGACAGTTGATTTCCAGATCGCTGCCGCCCAGAGTGGTCGCACAGATTACCATGCCATTGTGAACTTTCAGTTTCACAGACCGATGGCCGACATTCTTATTGCCCGGTACTTCGTCGCTACGTCGGCCGAGTGGGAATGCGAAGCAGCGTGCGGATACTGCCCACACCTTGACGACTGTGCGAGACCAGTAGTGGGTGTTTACTTCCGCCCCAACCCTCCATGTGTGGCGGGCTACTGCAACATCTTTACTCCCGGGTATTACGACGTTTGGTGCGTGTCGCATGTCCCGGGATCAACCGATGGTTGCGACTCGTACAATCAATATTGCGTATATATGGAAACACGTTGTGGAGGAAAGATCTCCGTGATGTGCGAGTTGGGTTCGGATTGCCAGTTCGTAACATGGAACGGGCTACCTCCGGGTTTGAGCCCGAATGACGGAGAGTATCTCGATTCTCTGAATCTCGATTCACTGCTAAAACAGTGCAATCCCGTCGTGGATCTATACTTCGCGAACAATCAGATAGTCGAACATTATAACGCCCGTACCGAGCACCAGGACATGCGGGAGCGAGTGATCCTGGTGTTGAAGCGTAAGCTCAATGATCCGCTCTGTATTGATCCGCCGGAACTCGTGGAATTGAGTTTTGACGACTCATATGACCCCGCTTGGCTCTCGTTGGATAACTACATTGATGTTGGCGGCTTCAGATACCAGTTCAATGAGTTTGAACGCTACCCCGCTTACTGGTACCTCCCCGGCGACGTGACGATTCCACCACAAGAATACTTGCCTCTCAAGGCTTATTACCAGGAATTCATGGCCGTAGAGAGAGTCTATAACACGCAGGTGGGAATTGAGGGCCCGAACTCGCTGATGCGCGGGACCGAAGGGAGCTATTCACTGCGAATCCTCCCGGTCGAGGGTCCGCTATACCCGCTGGCATTCGTGCGAAAGTACCAGGGAACTTCCTCATTGATCAGAGATCCCGATGGTGTTCATATTGGGAAGGCGGAAGTCATCGATGGACTCGAGTGGGAGGGAAAGCTGGTGGAGAACGGGCACGTGTATTTGGATTCCGTCTATTTCGTGAATTGGGGAAGCGGCTCTGAATGGCCGTACATGGAAGGTCGAAACGTAGCGGAGACGGGCCTTCGGCTGGATGTTGAAGTGACGCCACGAGACTGGTCCGTACAGCCCGGTACGATCAACGTTGACGATGCGTTCGTCGTCGATCCACAGATAGAATGCCCCGCCTTGCCTGGAAAAAACTGCGATAACGGTACGTCGAGCGGTTGGCTATTCGAGAATGTGCTCCGCTACGAACTGCAGGTGCCGCTCCCTGAGGACATCGAAGTCAGCGTCGCGCGGGTTTCTACAGGACCTAACCAAGGCGTGTGGTACGTAACTCCTGGAAGCGGAGATCGGGGACCCTTCGAGTTCGATCTTCAACTGCGAGTCGCGCCGTTCATTGCGAATCCCGGCCGCCCGGATCTGTGTCCGACGTTTGCATTCCAACAGTGCGACGAGCCAGATCGGCAACCCTTCCCCGCATTCGCAAGCTGGCGTGAACACGTTCTGGAACTCTATGATGACCCGTCTGGTGGCTATCTTGAATACCTCCGAGATCTGATAGACAACGGAACGTTGGTAGATCCAAACGCTGAGGCGGAAGCCTTCACTGGGCCGCCGGAGTGGAACACCGAGACGTTTGAACAACTCGTTCAGTCAGTGGTTCAGGTTAGTGCGCAAGGGATGTGGTCACAGTTCGTCGCTAACGCAACGGAATTGGATCTGGATTGCGAGAGTATCGTGGGTCAGTTTACGGACTGGCCGAGCGGTATTGGCAAGCTTGGAGCTTTTGACCCGAACTCAGGCAATGATTGTCGTCATCTGGTTTCATTCGTACGGCCTTCGGATCAGGTGGGGCTGCTTCTGTACGCCTACCATCACACAGAGCCATCTGTTGAGGTCAGGGTAGATATTGACAACGTGGACGCATCCGGCAACCATACATCCTGCCTGGAGAATCAGAGCATAACTCTTTACCAGGCGCAAGACGGTCAACAACGCGATCTTCCAGGAGTCTATGTCTATCCCGGACCCGGCCAGATCCCTGCCCTGCCATTCTACGGCCAGTGGTGCGCCGGACCCGTGTTGGAGGTTGAACCTCACTCGCTGTGGAGGCTTGAGTTCACGGACGGCTTCGGAACAGTCTTGGGCGAAGTCGCGGTGGATCGCCGCGTGAATTATTTTGAAATCGGTCAATTGCCTGAGTCGATGACCTATGCTGATTACCGGCCAATGTACGGGCAGACGTTGTCGTTCCGCCTCACGCCTCGGTACCCAGCCCGATGGATGGTTGTTTGCAAGCCGTCCATGTACGAAGGCGCGGCCATGAACTGGGCGGTACCGCAGGAAGAGGATCAGTATCTGGACGCGGTCATGGTCGCTGACGCGGGATGGGAGACTCCTTTGAATGATCATCAGGACTTTGGGCAGTCCACGATGATCAGCAGTGAAGCCACGGAAGACCCAATTGAATTCCGTGTTTTGGTGCTCGACTACGCGGCTGAGATGGAAATCAGTGTCTGGGAAATCGCGGAAGACGGTACGCGTATCAGGTCCGCGGAGTTCCGCCCCCCGGATGGGGGCTCTGCATTGGAAAGCTGTAAGCTCCCGCTGGGATACGATCAATGGCACGACGATGTGGATTGGGCAAGTGATGATTCCGACCTCGACGGTTTGACGCGGTGGGAAGAGTATCGGGGTGTCATTACTGCCACCGATCCCTTCAGTTGGAGAAGCCTCGATCACACTCGGCCGCAGATGTTTGTCACGGACATGGGGAATGTCCTCAGCTTCTCCTACTTGAGCGATCCATGGTTCCAGAATGAGGTGATTCCGTCGGTTATTGGCGGCGATCTGATTCTCCTCAGTTCTGATGCAGCCCAGTTGGCCGCGCTGACCGATTCTTTTGAGACGTCAGCGGGCATCCAGTACTTCCTGGATACCAAGCAGCAGCACTATAGCGTGGCGGATGACCAGTGGACGGCGGTGGCCTACGCCGTGATGCCACGCCCGCTGTACCCTTTGCCCCCGGGGTTTCCCAATAGCGACATCGTCCCTCGCCCCCAACAGACGGTGATCCCGCTTCGTCGTACTGGTGACCCCGAGATCGAATACGGTCGTGTCATCCGTACGGGCGACGCGTTCCCGGGGAGCGCGGGTTGCGTTGAGATCGGGGTGCTGGTTAACCTGATTGACGACCGGGTGACAGATTGGAGCGAACACAGCAATCTGGAAGGCAATCAAGTTCAACAAGTGCGCGAAATACTCCTCCAGCGAGTTCTGCTTCATGAGCTTGGACACGCACTCGACATCGATGACCATGTCCCTCAGACCGCGGGGAATGTCGACGGTTGCTTCCTGAAAAACCCGCTGGGAACGATTCCCAATGACGATGACAGTTGGGCACAGTGGATCACACAGTACGCCAACGGCTCGGGGAATTCCGCTTGGGGATTTCGGCATGATCAATTTAGTTGCGATACTCAACGGAGGTACCGTCCGTGAAATGGTCACGTCTCTGGTCTGCGAGCGATGCGATACGGCGGGTCTCGATCAATGCAGTCTTCACGTTTGCCCTAGCCACGGTTGTCCAATTCGCCTGCAGCGCGGTACCGTCGGCGCGGGATGTTTCGGTAGTGCTTGCGGAGGTAGCTGCCCCCGGCGGGGATGGGGACTGTGCAGACAGGATTGATGCGATTCTTGCAGGCAGTTCACTCTACTTCGTGATTAGTGCCTATCTCATGCCAACTGAGGCCAATGCTGACCCGTTCCTGCGGCTCGACCCGGGGTGGCCCGCATACGTAGAAATCGAGTTCAGCTGGGCCGGGGGGAAGAACTTCAGTTCAGATCCGATCCTTCAGCAGCGTTTTCGACTGCGTCCATTCTTCAGCCGCCAGCAACTGAAAGACGATAGCCTTCGCGCGCTTGGGCAGCTGGACTCCAGTCATTGGTCCTCCTTCCGCGAGTTCCAGTTTGCAGCGGTAGTTCCTCCAGAGCTAGCCGGGAAGACTGTCTACGCCCGTGCTTACTATACGACCTCCGAGTTCGGACGTAAGCATAGCAATTACGACCGTGTCTATCACATGGTTGCCCCATGTTCTCGCGAAGACACTCTACAGATCTTGGGGAGCCGGGTTCGGATGGCATATCGCACGAGTGACTTCGCGGAAGGAATCGCTCTCGGCGATTCTCTCGTCGAAGTAGGAATGATTGGGACTCTCGGCCTTCAGTTCGCGCGGTATTGCGCTTCTCAGGTGGGCGATTACGACCGTAGCATATTCTACTTGGACACATTATATCGCGCTACCGGCAAGACAGAGTGGGCTCCGACGGGATGGCGTACGCCGGCACAATGGCAAGAGGAGTACATTAGCATACGCTCTCACCTCCTCGAAGATGCGGCCGGCGGGCCGCGGTAGCGGAGCAGCAGCGCCACCGAGGGTTACGATCTACGGGCCAGGCCATGATGATCCAAATCGCGCTCATATCGTTGTCGCTGCCCCGCGCCGCGCTCTCGCTCCTGCTTGCGGTAGTGACCTGGTCGAACGTCTGGGCGCTGCCAAGTGCGGATCGCATGTCGGTGGTGGTGTCCGAGGTTACGCCAGATGGCCCGGGGGGGGATTGCGGCGGCGGAGTTCACCCACGGTTGGCCGGAACGTCGCTCGACTTGATTGTCCGTTACACGCTGTATCCGTCCGAGGCCAATGTGGATTCATCCCTCCGACTGATCCGCGGCTGGCCGGAGGGCGTGGACATCGAGTTCAGTCTGGCAGGCGGCGCGGGCTTTCGCGCCGATCCGGCGCTACGCGAACGGTTCTCCTTGCGGCCGATCGTCACCCGCGATCAGCTCTATCAGGACAGCTTGTGGGCGGCAGGCCAGCCGTGGAGTGCATACATGTCGTATGAGTTTCGCACGTTTCACTTTACGGCGGTTGTCCCGGCGGAGCTTGGCGGGAAGACCGTGTACATTCGCGGGTATTGCGAGACGCCGGAGTTTGGTCGCGTGCCGAGCAACTATGACCTTCGATTTGATGTCGTGGCTCCGTGTTCGCGGGATGACACCCTGTGGGTTGTGGGTAGCCGGATCTGGCTTGCGCAGCACGCGTGCGACTTCGCCGCGGGAATCGCCATCGCGGATTCTCAGCTTGCGGCAGACATGGTGGGTACCTTGGGCTTTGAGCAGGCGAGGCATTGTGCAGAGCGTCTCGGTCGCTTCGACCTCGCGCTCTTCTATTTGGATACGCTCTACCAGACGACGGGGCAAGTGATTTGGTTTCCGCGGAGTCACGGCGTGACACTCGAGAAATATGAAGAGTTCTATCAGGTGATCCGCCGCGGGCTTCAGGAGGACGCCGCCCGGAACGAGCGGTGAGTTGTCAAGTTGGGGTGGATAGAAGTGACCAAGTCAAGACTTCGGGAGTCGCCATGAATACAAGAATCTTCGCCGTCTCACTACTCCTGCTCTGGGTGCGTGCTGCTTTCGGGCAGTTGCACTTCGTCCAAGAGAGTGACTTCTTCAGTATTCCTGGATTGGACGCGCTGAGCGACGAGTGGTTCATCGCAAGCTCGGACTCCACGGACTTCGGATTCCAGGATCCACTGGATATCGAGGTCATTCGGCTGTCCCCTTACGACTATCGCATCGTGGTTCTCGATGGTGGCCGACCGCACTTCATCCAGTTCCGAGTCACCACCACCGACAGCCTTCACTACTTTGATGTCGTTTCATCCGGTGATGATCCCGGAGCAACAGATCCGCTCCGCATGCCGAGGGCTATGTGTCAGATGAAACGAGGAACGTACTTTGATCCGGTCACAGACTTTCTGGTTGTCGCCGATGCCGCGGAGAGTCGCCTGGCACTCTATCGCTTCTCTGATTCGACCGGAGAAGTAACTCTCTCCCACTTTGTATCGAGTCCGATGCTGGGACGGCCGGTTGGAGTGTACTGGGGCGTGGGAAGTTTCTTTGTGCTCGATGAGACGAATAGCAGAATTGTCAGAGTCGACACCAGCGGAGCCGTTCTCTCTACCTACGGCAGGTGGGGCGTATCTCCGTGGAGCTACCGCTGGATCAGTGACATCGCAGGATTCGTCGATAGTACCGGGACTGCGCACCTATACGTCGTCGATACAAAGAATAGCCGGGTTGATCACCTGACTGCTCGCGAATCCAATGCACGAATCTACAGGCACTCCAGTGTTTGGTGCGTAGCTGATGACTCCCTCTACATGTACCCGCGGGACGTGACGTTGATGCCTGGCGTGGGAGTCGTGGTTTATGACTGGGCAAAGCTCAAGCTCCTCTGCTGGACTACATTCGACTCGTTGAATAGCTCAATCCGCTATGATGCTGAAGTCGAGGATCTGGTACCCGGGGAACAACTGGTGCGAATTCGTCAGGCGTCTGGACGACTTGTGCTAATCTCAGTTTCCGAGGATGGGATCTTTCGACTCCGATCCTTTGGGATTGGATCTACATTGGACGCCATGGGTTCTGAATTCGACGATCCTGCCAGGGAACTGATCGTCTTGCCTACTGAGTATTGGCTCTACCAGAACTTCCCCAACCCGTTCAATCCGAACACGGAGATCCGGTTCGACCTACCCGAGGCTGCGCAGGTTCAGCTCAGAGTCTTCAACATCCTCGGCCAAGAAGTCGCGACGCTGGTTGATGCCATGCGCCCCGCGGGTGCCTACAACATCCTCTGGGACAGCAAGAACATGGGCGGCTCAACTGTAGCGTCCGGCGTCTATGTGTACCAGCTGAAAGCCGGCAAGTTCACCGATCAGAAGAAGATGGTTCTGATTCGATAGTGCCAACGCCAACTTCATAGCTAAAAGAGAAGCCCACGGGATTTCCTGTGGGCTTCGTGCATCCAGCAAGTAGCAATGCTACTCGTCGTCATCGCTTGACCGGTCATTTCCGCAAATGCGATCCGCAATGCCACACACGGCATCGACGATTTTGCATCCGGTTCGAGGTCCGTTCATATTGTCCTTTCAGGTTGTGATTCATTGGGGAATCGTCAGCAACGTGAATGTTGCGAGATCGAGGATAACTCGCGACGGCAGTTGCTCGTCGTTCACGTAACGCCGAATCAGATTGCAGATTATGCTGGCCGCCATCAGCGGCGTGTAGCAGACAGATCGTGCAGTGCAAGACTCTTGCAGGGTCTCCGCGTCGGAGACCAATGTCGCGGAGTATCGAACACGATCCTCCCTGATCTGCGGCCGCACGACATGGACGTCGAGTGTTTCGAGACCCATGCGAGAATCGATGTACAATCGCATTTGCGACTGCTCGCGAACTGCACGCCATATCAACTTGCGACTCTCCATCGAATCAACTGCGGAGATCACGATCTCGGTCAGCGTCTGTTCAGCGAAGCGAGCTGGCACAGCATTGGGTGTCTGACCTCCGTACGTTTCAAGCAGCATAGTGAATGCTGTGGCCTTCAGAGAGCCAATATCGCTGTCAGAATACATCTGATTCGACCAGTTGTGGCTTTCCACAAAGTCTGCATCGTATGCAGTTAGCCCCACCACGCCGAGTTTCGCAAGTGCCAAACCCGTTACGCTGCCAATGGATCCTAATCCGATAAGGGTAATCCCCAACTGGCTCACCTTGCTGGCATCGAGGACATCCGATTGGCGGAGGAATCGATCGTCGGTCATGGCACCTCATCGAAGTCTTCCATGGACAAGCCGCACCACGACATTTCCTCCTGCAGATCTTCGTCCGTAAGACTGCCGCGTTCGTGTGCAGACTTTAAATCAGCAATGTGATCAAATCCCGAACGAAGGTTCGGCATCAGCAATCCGGAGGCCTCCGTGACTTGTGACTTGAACTCCGCAAAGCATGCTTCAGCCAGACCGTCCGCTGTTCGATAATGCACTTCCCAGACGCAATCAGACATGTACAAATGCGCGGGATGGTACTGATCCAAGCGCATGATCGAGTCGCGCCGCTTGTTCACAACGAGGCTAAGTAGCCATTCACCGTTCGCCAGTCCCTCGATACACTGGTCATCTTGCCCCGACCAGAACACAGACATGCCGCCGTGACTATGTGCCCAGCAGCGCAGCTTCTTCGTGTCGACATCTCGAGACTCGAGATCCATGAGCAGCTCGGCTACACCTGCGGGATCCATCGTGGTCTCATCCATGCTGCAGACTTGCTTGGTCAGGAGGAAGTCGGTCACGAGCAGCCCGTTCAGCACACCAGATTCAGCATCACGAAGCTCGTCGACCAGACCCAACGCACTGACTTCGCCTTTAGCCTGATCAGTCCAGAGCCACAGCTTCTGCATCGCAACGGCATCCACTTGTATCTTGATCGGCAGCTTGACCGGATCACGCTGCTTGTTCGTCTGCCACTGCATCGGCTTCCTCCGTTTCTTCGACTTTAGGACGGTTTGGACAGTCTTCTTCTTCATGGTCAACATGTTCGTTACAGTGATCACACCACTAGCAGGATTCGCAATCGCAGATCTCGTGACCATAGTCGTCGCACCAAGAGCAGTACGGTTCGTCATCGTCGCACTCTTCTTCCCAACTCGGGTCCCACTTCTCGATGCGTTGATACGGATCACTCGCATTATACGTCGTGAGAAACGTGTGCACGAGTTGGAACAATCCGAACAGATCCAGCTCGCCGGTCATCCTGCTGACCATGTGTCCGATGTTTCCGAAGCAAACGGAGTCTGACGAAATGTGCGGGTGCAGATAGTCGTTCACGTTGGTCCCGCCTCGGATCATCAGCTTCCCTGTTCGCATGTTGATCTCGATCTCGTACGGGTCAAAAACGTAGGTGTGATCATCATACGTGATTGCGATCTCATGCGTTGTCCCAAAGATGCTTTCCTCGTCGATGACAAAGTGCTGATAGCATCCCGGCACCAGCTTTAGCAGGTCAACGTACGTCCGAATCGCACGAGCCTTGATCCATTCCGCCGACTTCTCGAACAGCCGCAGAATCTGCCGGTCGCTTTCAATCTTCCGCGACAATTGCATCAGCTGTAGACTGAGCCGCTCGAGCTCGTACTGATCTTCGCGCAGGCTTGATTGCAACTCACGCTTGCGATCCTGCACACAGGATGCAATTGCATCGACGAGAGCATCTTTCTGTTCGTGCCTGTACTCCCGACACATCCTGGGCAGTTGCTGATCGATCACATTGCGAACGAATGCGCTTGCAGATGCGTTCACCGGGCACAGATGCAACGCGAGCCACGTCTTGCCGCTGCGACCGACGGACTGGGCATTCTGCACCAGCAGATCACCGCGCAGCTTCAGTCCAAATTCTGGGTCGAAGTGGAATATTGCTTCTCCCAGAAGCAATTCAGCCGGCCCAGACATCGGCATCGCAACGATCAGCCCATTCCGATCCCATGCATCGATCTGGTGTGCTTCGACCAGCAGGTCGATCGGCACATGATAGCGCTGCGAGTAGAATCGCAGCAGGTCTTTGATTTGTTCGATCATCTTTATCTCCCAACGAAAGAGGGCTCCAGCCAGTTACGACCAGAGCCCTCTCGTTGGTGGGTAGCTGCTTAAGACCTGCAGCCTCCCTTGACCTGCGGCACGAGGGTCAATACCGCTCCCTCCGACAAGATGTCTGAATCGAAGGCCGGACTGCCGTTGACATGCCGGGTGTAGCTGGAGTCCTTGGGGAAGCCGGACTGCTGGATTGCCTGCTCGACGGTGGTCTCGGGCGAGACCTCGATTTCCTTGGCCGATCGGCCGAGGCACAAGACCTTGATTTTCACGGCGACCTTCCTCACTGAGTTAGGTGATCAATTCGTTATCCACAATGTGTTCCACCATCTTATGCCATATATTTCTTCACTTTGGAGCTAAATTGAATTCTCCCGTTTAGGGGATGCATTATTCCATTAGATTCAGTAGATTCTCAATAGTCTTAATGGAGATAACATTTTTGTCACCCAACGTAGGAGCGTTTGCAATGGAGTGGTTTGAGCAACAAATAAGGGACTTGCTCTGCAGCTGGGTAAACGATGGCTCACTCAGGGGCAGAAGCGAAGAAGTGATTCAACTCATCGATTCAATCGGACCTCAGAGCTTTGTGCACCAGTTAGTGACCGAATACATGGTGCAACACGACCAACCGTTCAGTTATGAGCTTGAATGGCCGAACTTTAGGCTGCAGCTTTCGATGAGCGTCTGGTTCAGTCAGGACATCAAGAGTTACGAGTTGTACATTCTACCGGCGGATAGTCGCATGAATTTTGACGCTCCCGAGCTTGCAACAAATGGATGGATCCGATCTCGCGGGGAAAATGCTTCGGATTTAGCTTATGGTCCGACTGAGGACGAGCAATTACCGGACAATTTGCGATTTGTGCGCAGCCAGTCGACAGATGGCGTGACATATTGTTTTGTGCCGCTGTTGCGTCGAACAGAAAACGGTCAGTATGAAGTAATGGTGAGTGACGTACAAAAAGGTCTGCGCAAGGCGCTGAATTCAATAATATGGGGAAATGACGGCAGTTCGTACGCCACGGTCCTGATCATACCGTTCGGACTCGAGCTACTCACACATGAGATGGACGATTTGATTTGGGTCGTTTGGAATGAGCTTCGCAGCGCTGGACACCGGCGATCACTTGACGACCGGAAAAGTGTTGAAGGGATGACGATCAAGCTTGCGTTCGGAAACCCAGGCGTTGTGACTTCGTTCTTGAAAGTAATGTTGAATGAAGGTGAAGTTATGCACAACCTTCAAAAAGGTATAGAAGCGACCGATCCGGATATCGTTGAGGTACCTCTCCCGCCGGCCATAACCAGTACATGGAAGAAATCCTACTTGTCTGACTACGAGATTGCAAGACGTAACCCCGCGATCTGGAAGCGGCATCAAACAGATGTGCCTCGAATCGCATCCGACATATTGACAAAGATCCAATATGACAAGGGCGTGCGAGGCGTCACCTTCCGAGAGTATATGACCCGCGAGGCTCCCGAGAGAATACAACGAATGTTAGTCGCGCGGCGGGTAATAGTCGCCTATAACGAGCTCGTAAAATCAAGAAGGAAGGACTATCGCACCTTGCTGCTTGAACTCGGTTTTATCAGTCGTGATGAATCGGACGAACCAGGCGGAGCTGAAGCGGCGAATCACGTTGGCTTTAAGAACTACATGAGCGATCTTGGGTTGTCCAAGTCTGTCCTCAGCTCCCCCAGGAATTCGTATGGACTTTGGCCCGAGGAACTGGAATGGCTAACTGATTACTTGGGCCCGCTTGATTGAATAACTTGCTACTGTTTCTTCTAAATGCCCGGCAAATGCTGGGCATTTCTATATCTGGGATGTGGTTAGGCTAACCATTGGAGACTTAGCGATACTGCCTTCGTCATCTAAAACTGGTACTTTTGTGTTCGCGAGACTTGATTATTCTCGCTTCACCAGGTGTGGCCACGCCTTAACAAATCGGCTACCGGTAGCCGTACACCCAAGCTTAAGGGGTACGGCGATGATTTTGAAACGGAAGAAGATTCAAGCAAGGGATGGATTCGACATTGTAGGAATTGCGAAAAACGAAACACTGTTCACCGACTGGGAGGCACTGCATCAACGTCCCATCTCCGAAGACGAGGCGCTCGCCGATCCTAATTGGCAAGCACCGTTCGACGAAATTGACTGCGAGAATGAAGATGCACCTGGTCAACAGGTGGAACCAAGCAAGGCCATGATGGCATTGGACGACCTGCCGCCTCGATGGAAGCAAGCGGTCGAGTTGCATATGGAGAAGATGACACAGGAGGAAGCGGCGGAGATCATGAACATTAGCCAACCGCGCTATTTCGAGATCCTGCGTGGCAAGGACGGAAGAGAAGGAGCGTTGGGCAGGTTGCGCAATGTCTTGATTGCTGAGGGCTTGGGACCAAAACAAGTGGGAAACAGCCGGGCCTGATGGCTGCCCCTATAAGAAAACCATACTACGTGGGGGCATGGATCCACCCCTACGTAGACGGAATCGGCGATTGGGACGGCCGATGATCTTGGAAGCGATTGTAGCGGCACCCCTATAAGAAAACTAGTCTATGAGGAGACAAGATGGAAAGGAGGTAGTTGTTGTCGAACGCGAACCCCGTCATCGCATGGTGTTGACAGGCCGGAATCCGGCAATCGGTTAACTGCCAGACTACACACAAATATGGAGGTTCACAAATGAGTGAATCAACAGTATTGCCGATTCGCAAGGCTGCCGAGGAGATTGGTATCCCCGACATTGAAACCTTGCGACGTGCGGCAAAGAAGTTCGGCGCTTTGATTCTCGTGGCCGGTCTCGAGTATGTAGACCGAGAACGTTACGATGCCGGCGTTCAGACCGTTTTGCTGACGAAGATTGAGCAGGCCGCTCGGCGCGCCAGGACGAAGAGCACTGGTGGAAGATCGATGGGTCTCGTGAAGGCACGGACCGAACGCGCTCCAGGGCTCATCATGGCCAAGGAATCCACGATTGTCGCCGCAAAGAAGCAAGTCGAAGACGCCCCAACTCCTTACGAGAAATCCCGCGCTAAGAAGACATTGGCTCAGTTGGAAGCCAGTCTGAAAAGTCAGAAGGAAAACTTCGCGAAGGACAAGGCTGAACTCGACCGCCTGCTTAACGAAGAGCCCGAGTAGGGGCGCCCGATACACCCCAGGTGTTCGTCCCGATCCTTAGATCAGACGGCATCAGCGACGGCACCTGGGGTGTTCGTGTCGAAAATTGAGTCAAGCACTAACAACCTAACAATGGAGGAATAAAATGGCACAGCTGCCAAACCCGTTTAATCTGTCGCAGGCCGAGTACGAGCGATTGTTCGAACTACCTGCAATTGACGAAGTCACCATGTCAATTCTTCTGATGGGTGATCCCGGTGCAGGCCCACATGACTTTCAAGCCTGCGGCGATCGCCTCAACACTGACATGAACGACAGTATTATGAGGACTTTACACTCTACCAGCCATCTGGTAAAGCTCTTTGAAAGGCTTCCGGACATTTATGTGGTTGGCACCGGAATTCAGCAGGCTGCCTTATGGAACGTGCTCCCTATATCGGCCAAGAAGTGGGCAGTAGACGGGATCTACGTGCAAGCGGGATACTGTACTGATGAATTTCCTGGTTGCGGCCACCAAATTGCCAACGATGCGATGATGATCTGCGACGCCGCGGTGACAACTGCCGGATCATTCGAGCCTAAGGACAATGTGCCGGTCCGGTTGCCAGATCAGTTCGCGTCGACGTGGAATGCAGCCATAGGAGACCTGTTTCAGTCTCGAAGGGCTGTCTGGTGTCGTGAATTGGTTGATCATCGCAATCTCGTACTCATTGTGTGTCGGGCCATTCTAATGGATCGTGATCCGGAGGACGAGTATGGGAAGTTCATCAAAGCCGGCGGCAAGTATTTTCTCGAGTATCCACGACTCTGTCCGTAGGATACCTCCACATAAAATCCCTCAAGCCGGCAAGAGCTCACCGGCTGGAGGGATTGTAATTATGGTATAAGAAGATGTCGACGACACAAGATCTCAAACACGAGGAGGTGATGGCGATGCTGCGCGAGCTGCGAACCAGGGTGTCAGCGGACCCCAAGCGCTGGCTGTCGCCAGAAGAAGTTGCCGTTTACCTCGGCATCTCGAGATCGCGCGTCTACCAGTATGTCCGCGAAGGCACGATGCCAGGGCACTACCTGCCAGATTCGAGCCTGATTCGACTGGACAGGAACGAACTTGACAACTGGGTTCGATCAGGCCACCGAGCAACTGATGAACTAACCACGAATACAATGAGGAGGTTGTTGAAATAGTATGTCTGTGATTATCCGTTCTCGCATCACGAAGGGACGTCCGACCGTACTGTATCTTGATATCAGCCATGACGGGAAACGGAAGCGCGTTGACCTCAAGACTTCTGACATGCGAGAAGCAAAGCGGATCGCTGCCGAAGTTGAACGCGACCTAGTGCTCAACGGATGGGGCAAGGGGCGCGGGGAGGCCATTCGACTCGATGACTTGATGCGTAACTACCTTTACCACTCACGCACCACAAAAGCTGCAAAGACGACCGAGACCGAGCGCGACGCATTCGCGGCCTTTTTCAAGGTTATAGGGAACCCGAAGCTTGGCGAAATCACTGCTGATCACTTCGAGCGCTTCCGTGCGGTTCGAATTCAAACGGTCAAACCGAGCTCCGTGAACGTCGCGTTGCGGCATCTGAAAGCAGCGTTCAACTGGGCTGTGGAGCGGGGGCTACTGAGGGAAAGCCCGGCAGCAAAGGTTCGGCTGAACCGCGTGCCCAAGAACCTGCATCCACGATTCCTGAGTGAAGCGGAAGTCGAACGACTGCGTGTTGAGATTGCCGATGATCCGGAACTGCTCCACGTTGTCAACTTTGCCCTCTGGACCGGCATGCGGCGAAACGAGATCGTGAATGTGTGCTGGTCCGATCTGGACATGGAGAGACGTACGATCACCGTGCAGAACCGTGTCGGTTTTCAGACGAAGTCAGGTCGGTCCCGCGTGATTCCGATTAACCCCGCGCTGCATACGATGCTGGTCTCGATTCGACCCGTTAGTGCACTGCCAGGCGATCGCGTCTTTCCGATCAACTACTGGTCGTTGGGCAAGAGGTTTCTGCTCTCCGTCCGTCGCGCCAAGATCGAAGGCAAGGTCTCGCTTCACACGCTGCGACACACCTTCGCCAGCCATCTGGTCATGAAGGGTGTCGACCTGGCATCCATCCAGGAGATCCTCGGCCATCACGACGTTACCGTGACGATGATCTACAGCCACGTGTCACCAGAACATCTTGCACGAACGGTGGACAAGTTGCCGTACTGAAAAGGGAGACCGATCACTCGGACCTCCCTTTCTTTTTAGCTTGGGGCGGCCAACCGTCTGGTCAACCTTACGAAAAACTGGGTGCTCTAAATTCTCGGAAGTTATTTCGTCTATATAGACGTTTCGTAGACGAAATCCTTGTCACAGGTTCCTAAACATTGGACTTACATCGGAACTTATGTTCAACGAGCACCCAAACAACAAGCCCGTAAGTCACTGACCTACGGGCTTTTAGCTGGTGCACCCACCAGGACTTGAACCTGGAACCCACTGATTAAGAGTCAGTTGCTCTACCAATTGAGCTATGGGTGCGAAAGACCTTGAATTTATGGGTTTTCCACCTGAAAATCAAGGCCTTCGTGCGCGCAGGTGGTTCACGACTTCATATCTAAATGCATAATTAAAAAAGCGTTACAGCGATAACCGCGAACATCGCTGCTAACTCACGAGGCTTAGTTCGCGCATATTCTAAACGAATCAAGGCCAGCGGACGCTGGCCTTGTTCACTCAAGCCGACAAGTCAAGCTACTTCGCGTCCGGTGCAGCCGGGGCATCAGCGGCCGGGGCCGGCGACAGCATCTTCAGGTACTTTTCCGGGTCTTTCTCGAAGCTGCCGATGCAGCTCTTACAACAGAACTTCACCAGCTGGTTCTTATACATGTAGTTGACCGGGTCGCCCATTCCGCCAAGCTTCTCACCGCTGACGACGCAGGTCTCGATCGGATACGTCTTGCTCTGAACGCTGATGATCGCGTCATCGAGCTTCGTCATCCACTTGGTCTGATCCTTCTCGAACGTCTTGACGCAGTTGTTGCAACAGAACTTCACTTCACGGCCGTCGTACGTCTTCACGACGGGCTTGCCCATCTCCCCCAGGCTTTCGCCGGACACGATGCACTTCTCGAGCGGATATGCGGCCGCCTGCGAGGTTGTCGAGGCCGCGGTCTGTACGGTCGCTTCCGCGGCCGGCGCCGCATGTGACGGGTGATCTTCGGCCCAGAGCGGTACAACGGATGTTGCCATCAACAAGCCCGCGCAGATGGTGGTCGTCAGAATGTGTTTCATCGATTTCTCCTTGTGTGAACGGTGGTCGAATTCTTGCAGAGGGTTAACGGAAATTGACTGGGAAAAGTTCCCCGGCGGCGACTGATTTCCGAATCATGTGGAGCTCAGTGCCGGTGTTTCGGCTGCTGATCCTGAGGCGCAGAATCCGGATGCGCTGTCGCCGCTTTCGATGTGTTTTCGGTGCGGTAGGCATCGCTGATGATCCGCAAGTACTTGTCGGGATCCTGCTCGAACGTCGCCGGACACCGGTTGCAGCAGAAACGCACGAGGTGGTTATCGTAAACATAATCCACGGGGACACCCCGCGTGCTGGGCGTCAGTTCCGCCCCGCTTACCACGCAGGTCCGGAGCGGATAGGCCGCCTGCTCGGCCGCGACAATTGCAGCGTCCAGCTGCTGCATGTGCGTTGCCCAATCCTGCTCGAAACTCCGCGCGCACACCGCGCCGCAAAAGCGAACTTCGCGGCCATCGTAACTGTTCGTCACGGGGTCGGCCGCGTCACCCAGCTTCTGGTCGCAGACGATGCAGTAGTCAATGGGGTAAGTGCTCGTCGCCGCGGAGCGTCTGCTTGCGCTACCGTGCGGTGTGTCACCCGCTGGCGGTTCCGCCGGGCGGGTGTCGGTGGACTCCCGGATTCCGTGACTCATTCCGCACCCCTGGCCGGTCGTATCGGCCTGTCCGGCGTGGTGTCGCTTGCCGGGAGTAATGAGTGTGGAAACGGTATAGGCCGTCATCATGGCCACCATGACGATCGCCATCGTAAGTCCCATTGTTTCTCCCTTTCTTTGCCTCCGATCGGCTGCGATTCGCGCGCGCGGCTCGTCAGCTATCCCGGAGTGACGGAGGTTCCGGATTTCGGTGGTTGCACGGGATCGCGATTCAGAATCAGGCGCCGATCAAGCCGTGATCGGTTCGAGCGCCGACATCCCTTCCGCGGGTGAGGTCGGCGGTCCGGGCACGACTTCCTTGCGCTTCCACAGATAGTAGATCGCCGGATAGACGAGCAATTCCAATACAAACGATGTGATCAGCCCACCCACCATCGGCGCGGCAATTCGCTTCATCACGTCGGATCCCGTTCCCGTTGACCACATGATCGGCAGCAATCCGATGAACGCCGCACAGACCGTCATCGCCTTGGGCCGAATGCGCTTGACGGCACCATGCACGATGGCCTCGGTCAGATCGCCGGTCGTGCGGAGCATTCCTCTGGATTTCGCTTCCCCGTGCGAGAGATCGAGAAACAGCAGCATGAAAACGCCGGTCTCCGCATCAAGGCCGAGCAGCGCAATCATGCCGACCCACACGGCGATCGAGATGTTGTAACCCAGAATGTAGAGCAGCCAGATCGCGCCAACGGCCGAGAACGGGACCGCCAGCATCACCACGAGCGACTTGAAGCCCGATTTCGTATTCATATAGAGCAGGGCAAAGATCAGCACCAGCGTAAGGGGCACGATGAACTTCAACCGCTCCTGCACACGCAGCATGTTCTCGTACTGCCCGCTCCAGACCAGTGCATAGCTGGTCGGCAGCTTCACCGAGGCGGCAACCGCCTGCTTAGCCCGCTCCACATATCGCCCGACATCGACCTTAGCGGGATCAAAGTCCACATAGACGTAGCCTGCCAGGAGTCCGTTCTCGTCCCGGATCATGGACGGTCCCTCGACGAGCTTGATGTCGGCAATCTCTTCCATCGGGATCTGACCGCGGCCATCCGGCAGCGGAATCAACACGCGGCGCATGGCCTCCAGGTCGTTTCGAAAGTCGCGGGCATAGCGCACGTTCACCCCGTACCGCGCCCGCCCTTCGAAGGTCGTGGACTGGTTGTCACCGCCCACGGCGGTCATCACCATCATGTTGGCGTCGTCCACCGACAACCCATATCGCGCCAGCTGGTCGCGCCTGAGATCAAAATCGAGAAAATAGCCACCGGCCACGCGCTCCGCATACACGCTTCGTGTATCCGGCACCGTTTGCAGCGCGCTCTCGACATCCACCGCAATCTGCTGAATCGTGGCCAGGTCAGCTCCGGAGACCTTGATTCCCACCGGCGTGCGAATGCCGGTGGACAGCATGTCCAGACGCGCCTTGATGGGCATCGTCCAGGCATTGCTGATGCCGGGCAGCTGAAGCGTCTCGTCCAGCTCCGCCACCAGCTCCGCTTCCGTGATGCGGTCGCGCCACATCGTGCGCAAGATGCTCTTCAACCAATCGGGTGCCCAGCTTGAATACCAGCGCGCGTGTTCACGCCACTCAGTTTCCGGCTTCAGGAGAATCGTCGTTTCCATCATCGTGAACGGCGCCGGATCGGTGGACGTTTCCGCCCGGCCCGCCTTGCCGAATACGCGATAGACTTCCGGGAAGCTGAGCAGCAGCTTGTCTTGTACTTGCAGTGCTTTTTGCGCTTCGGCCACGGACATTCCCGGCTGGACCGCCGACGGCATGTAGAGCAAACTTCCTTCGCGCAGTGGCGGCATGAACTCAGAGCCCAGCTTCCAATAGACGGGAATCGTCAAGATCACGACCAGAATGCTCGCCGCGATGGTCGCCCGTGGATGCCGCACGACAAACCGGCATGGGCGTTCGTAGATGCGATGCAACAGTCGGCTGATCGGATGTCGCTCTTCCGCGTAGTACTTGCCAACCACGAGTTTCGTGGCCGTCCACGCCAAGAAGCGGGGCCGGAATCGAAAGGGCTCAATGCGGGCGAACATCATTCGCATGGCCGGATCCAGCGTGACCGCGAGCACCGCCGCGATCGCCATGGCCAGGTTCTTGGAATAGGCCAGCGGTTTGAAGAGCCGGCCTTCCTGGTCCACGAGGGTGAAGACGGGCATGAAGGCGACGGCAATGACCAATAGCGAGAAGAATACGGACGGTCCGACCTCGAGCAGCGCTTCGAGCCGCACCTTATAGAAGTCGCCTTTGGATCCGGCCGCCTGCCAGTGATAAATCTTATTGTAGGCGTTCTCCACCTCCACGATGGCCCCGTCCACGAGCACGCCGATCGAAATCGCAATTCCCGCGAGCGACATGAGGTTGGCAGTGAGTCCCATGATGTACATGGGAATGAACGCCAGCGCGACGCTCAGTGGAATGGTCACGATGGGAATCGCCGCCGACGGAATATGCCAGAGAAACAGCAGAATGATGACGGCGACGACGATCATCTCCTCGATCAATTTGCTCGTGACCGTGTCGATCGCGCGGCCGATCAGCTCCGACCGATCATAGGTGGTAACGATGTCGACGCCCGGCGGCAACGACGGCTTAAGGTCCTCCAGTTTCACCTTCACGCGCTCAATCACGTTCAGCGCATTCTCCCCCTGGCGCATCACAACGATGCCGCCCACCACGTCACCTTCGCCGTTGTAATCCGAGATCCCGCGCCGCAGCTCCGGTCCCAATTGCACGGTAGCCACGTCCTTGACGGTAACCGGAGTCCCATTCTCCGTTTTGAGAACGAGCAATTCGAGATCGGCGACGGACTTCACATAGCCGCGGCCCCGCACCATGTATTCGCGGCCCGAGATCTCCACCAGGCGGCCGCCCACATCGTTGTTGCCGTTACGCACGGCCTGAATCACGGCGTCCAACGGCAAGTCGTAACTGGCCAGAGCGTTCGGGTTTACCGTGATCTGATACTGCCGGACCTGACCGCCGACCGTCGCGACCTCGGCGACGCCGGGTACACTCTGAACCGCGTAACGCAGGAACCAATCCTGATAGCTGCGCAACTCGTCGCTCGTGTTCTTCCCGGTCGTATCCACCAGGGCATACTGAAAGACCCAGCCGAGACTGGTCGCGTCCGGTCCCAGTTCCGTTTTCACGTCAGGCGGAAGCTGCGAAGTGATCTTGGACAGATATTCGAGCACGCGGGTCCGCGCCCAGTAGATATCCGTGCCGTCCTCGAAGATCACGTACACATAGCTGTAGCCGAAATCGGAAAAGCCGCGAATCGCCTTCACCTGCGGCGCCCCGAGCAGGGCGCTGATGATCGGATAAGTAACCTGATCCTCCAGGATATCCGGGCTGCGATCCCATCGGGAATAGACGATCACCTGCGTGTCGGAGAGATCAGGCAAGGCATCGAGCGGGATGCGTTTCATCGTCCACACCGCGATCACCAGGGTGACCAGCGTGGCGCCGATGACCAGGAACTTGTTTTCGGCCGAAAACCGGATGATCCGCTGTAGCACGCTAATTCCCTTCGACGGCTGCCAGCGCCGCGCGCAACGAGGATTCAGAATCCACCAGGAAGTTCGCCCGGGTCACCACCGCCTCACCTGCATCCAGGCCCTTGAGCACCTCCGCCACACCACCGGCCTGTTCGCCCAGTGTTACGACGCGGGGTTCAAACCGCCCATCGCCAATCGCGACAAACACGAAGTAACCTCGCCCGGATGGGATGAGCGCATCCGCCGGGATCGTCAGCCCCTCACGGCTTTCTCCCCGCAACATTACTTCACCGTACATACCCGGCTTAAGTTCACCCTCGTCATTCTGCACATTGATCCGGACTTTCAGGGTTCGACTTCGGGAGTCGAGCATGGGATCGATGAATGCCACCTTGCCGATGAATACGCGATCGGGCACCGACTCGAACGCCATCGACGCTCGCATGCCGGTTTTCACCCGCGCGAGATCAGGTTGGTAGGCGTCGGCAAGCACCCATACCGTGTTGAGATCGGTGACTTCGTACGGCGTATCTCCCGGCTCAACGGCGGCTCCTTCGACAACGTTCTTGGCCGTGACGACGCCGGTCACCGGTGAGGTAAACGTCAGTGACTTCACCGCCTCGCCGGTCTGTTCCAGTCGTTCAATTTCGGCGCTCGGCACGTCCCAGCGCAACAGCTTGCGGCGAGCGGCGGCCGTCACCGCATCGCTGGTGTCGCCGACCGCGCCGGACGGATTCCCGCTCTTGAGCGCCAGCAGAAACTCCTGCTGTGCCACCAGCAGCTCGGGACTGTATAGCGTGAACAAGGGCTCGCCACGCTTCACCGGTTTACCGACGAAATCGACGAAAATCCGCTCGACATAGCCGGAAACCTTGATGTTGATCTTGCGCACGTTGGTCGGGTCGATCTCCACCCGCCCCACCGTCTGCCAGCTTCCGCCCACTTCTCCCGGCGTGGCCGTCGCCGTCCTGAGTCCGATCAGCTGCTGCCGGGTGGGGTCAATGACCACTGCGCTGCGACCTTCCACACCGCTCTTTCCACTCCCGTCAGTCTCGTACACGGGAAGATAGTCCATCCCCATCTCATCCTTGCGCGGAACCATGGAAGTCTGCTTCGGATCCATCGGCGAGCGGTAGTATGAAACCCGGTGCATGCTCCCATCGGACTTTTCCGTCTCCGCAGTGGAGCCTTTCATCTTCACGAGTTTCATTCCGCAAGCCGGGCAGTCTCCCGGATGATCCTGCACGATCGCGGGGTGCATCGGGCATTGGTAGTTCTCTTCAGCCGGCGCGTCCGCGGTCAGCTTTTCCATCGTGGCCGGTTCGCGACCCTGCTCTTGAAGCGTGAGATTCATTCCGCAAATCGGGCATTTCCCCGGATGATCCTGGATCACTTGCGGGTCCATTCCACAGGTCCAGACCTGCTTCGCTGAAGCGCTCGACTCAGACCCCGCGGACCCGCGCCGCAACTGGTAGAAATTGTAGCTCACGCTGCCCATCAAGAGCAGCGTCAGCAGCACCACCGGCAGTTTACCTTTCATCATACACTTCTCCCGTCGCGGCTTCAAGCCGGGCGCGAGCGATCGCAAACTCGGCTATTTTCGCCACTGCTTGGCGCTCCTGCTCAAACACGTTCATTTCGCTGGACAGCAGCGCGGTGAAGTCCACTCGCCCGTTGGCATATCCGATCAGCGCGGCCGCCAGGGTCGTGCGCGCCTGCGGTAGGATGGCCGTCTGGTAGAGACCGATCTGTTCGTCCAACGCTTGCAAGTCGGCCAGTGCCTTGCTGACACCCAGGCGGAGATCATTGTAGATCACGTCCCGCTCATCGCCGGCCTGCAGCGCGGCAATTTCGCGCTGCGCGACCAGCCGGTTCTGTTTGCTCTTCCGATACACCGGCAGCGTCGCGCCGCCCATGATCGAGATCATGTTGTCCGGCAACAACTCGGTTTCAACTGTGTGACCGTCCGTCGTCATCACCTCCGTGTGCCGGCGCATATATTCAAGGCCTAAACTGAACATGGGCAGCCCCATCTTGCGCGCAGATTTTACGCCGATTTCCGCTGCCCGATGTTTGAACTCCGCCGCGCGCAGCTCGGGGCTCGCGGCCGAGACACGAGCCAGCACCGAGTCCACTTCATAGTCGCGCGGCTGGAACTCCAGCGGCTGCGGCGGTGTACTGATCGAATCCGGCGGAAGCTGGCAAAATGTGCTCAAGTCCGCAACCACCTTCTGTTCCATCGCCGCGAAGTCAACGCGCATCGCGTCCAGCTTGTTCACCTCGGTTTCCGCGCGCAGCAGGTCGGACAGGTCGCCCAGCCCGACGGCGTAGTTGCTCCGAGTCTGCGCCAGCATCTTCGTAAGCACGGCCCGACTCGAGTCGATCAGTACGAGTTCGGCGCGGATCCGTTGCCACTCGCGGTAACTCATTTTGACCTCAAGCGCCAGCATCACGCGCTCGGCGTCCGTCATCGCCCGTAACATGTCGCGATCCGCGCCCGCCATGCCGCGCTCCAGCCTGCGCGATCCCGGCCACGGAAACTGCTGCTCGATTGAAATGCGCTTGGCCGCCATCCGCAGCCGATCCGTACCGGGTCCGCCCAGCGGATACTCGCTCAAGCCCAGTCCCAGCATCGGATCCGCGAGGGCCCCTGCTTGCGAAATGCGCTCCGTCGCCGCGTTCGTGCGGTGCTCGGCTGCCGAAACTCGCGGGTTTCGCGCCAGTGCCAGATCGATATATCGTCGGAGCACCATGTCTTCCGCTCGCGCACGGCCAGCGGAGGTCAGGAGCAGGGCGCCGATCAGGATGGCGATAGGGAGGATCCGCGAGCGATTCATGTTATCACATTTCGCAAGTCGCGTACCAAAAAAATGGCCCTCGAATTGGTAATCCAAGGGCTTGATAATTCCCAACTTCGAGCTTATTCCTGCGAACGAAATTGTCGGTGCGTTGAAAATCCTTTTCACTTGCATTTGCAAGGACCTTTCACCGTAGATTTTCACTCCTTGCCGCTGCCGATCCCGTACTCTTCCATTTTTTTGCGCAGTGTGGGACGCGTGATTCCGAGCACCTCGCACGCCTTCCCGAGATTTCCGCCGACTTCGTTCAAGGTGCGACGAATATGCTCGCGTTCGACATCCGCCAGCGACTTGTATTCCGCCCGCACGTGAACCTCACTGTCTTCCAACACGACTTCGCCGATCACCGGCCCGCTGGATCGCAACAGCGAGCGGATCAGCACATTCTCCAGTTCCCGGACATTCCCCGGCCAGTCGTACTTGGTCAATTTGGCGAGCACGCCCGGGGTCACGCCGGACACAGGTTGGTGCAGTTCGCGTCCGGCCTTTTCCAGAATGTGGTGCACAAGTTCCGGCAGATCGCGCTTGCGCTCTCGCAGCGCGGGCACGCGAACCTGCGCCACTTTTAGCCGAAAGTAGAGGTCCTCGCGAAACGACCCTCCCTTGACGAGCGCGCCGAGCTCCCGGTGTGTGGCCGCGATCAGTCGCGCCTCAAATCGAATGGCCGCGGTTCCGCCGACCCGTTCAAACGTACGCTCTTGAACCACGCGCAAGATTTTCGCTTGCAGGCCGAGTGTCAGGTCGCCGATCTCGTCGAGAAACAGCGTGCCCGACTGTGCAAGCTCAAACTTGCCGATCTTGCGTTGATGTGCTCCCGTGAATGCCCCGCGTTCATGACCGAACAGCTCCGATTCCAGCAACGTCGGCACGATCGCCGAGCAATTCACCGCCACAAATGGCTGATCGGCCGCCGAACTCCGGTGAATGGCCCGCGCGACCAATTCCTTGCCGGTCCCGGTCTCACCGGAAATCAGCACATTGACGCGCGATCGCGCGAGGATTCCGATCTGCTTGTGAAGTTCGATGATCGCCGCGCTATGCCCCGCGATTCGGTCGGGCCGGTAGTCGGCGTCCCGCGCTTCCGCATTCGACATCCGCGAGCGCAGTCTCGCCTCCGAGTCCGCGCGGTCAATCACCACGTCCAGCTCATCAATGTTCACCGGCTTGTGGATGTAATTGAAGGCGCCCGCCTTCATCGCGCGTATTGCATATTCCAGATCGGAATGACCCGTGACCAGAATAATCAAGGCCGTCGTGCCGGCGGCAACCTGTTCCTCCAGCAGACTGATGCCCTCGCCGTCCGGCAGCTTTAGATCAAGGATCACGATCCGCGGCTCGAAGTCGTTCCACGTCGCCCGGCCTCGCGCAATCGAATCCGCGCTGGCCGTGTCAAAGCCGCGCTCCCGGAGATGCAGTTCCAGCGTCCGCCGGATGGCATCGTCGTCGTCAATGATGAGAATTCTGCTCAGGTCCATAGCGGCAGTAATAGCTTAACTTCCGTTCCTTCACCGGGAGCGCTGATGATCTCGATTCGCCCGCCGTGCGCCTCCGCAATCTTCTTCGCATTTGACAACCCCAATCCGGTCCCCTGCTTGCGCGTGGTGAAGAACGGCTCGAAGACCCGCGACAGCCGCTCCGCCGGAATCCCCGCCCCATCGTCATTGACGGAAATCGCCGCATAGAAACGACCGTCCGATTCCGTCTTGCGCGCGAAAACGGCGATCAGTCCGTTCCGCTTCGCCGCCTGAATCGCATTCAATACCAGATTCATGAGGGCCTGCTCGAGCTTGTCGCGATCGGCGGAAATCGTCAGCAGGGAATCGGGAACTTGCACCTTCAATCGCGCCCCCGTCGCGTCCAACTGCGGCAGGGTACTGCGTGCCACATCGTTAATCACGTCCGCCAGCCGCACCGGGACGCGCTCGAGTGTCAGCGGCTTGGAATAGTCGAGCAGTTCATTCAGCAGTCGCTCAACCCGTTCGGCTTGCTGCCGGGCGATGGCAAACTGTTCCTGACTGATCTGATCCGTCGCGGCCTTTGCTTCCAGAATCTGCAAATTCATCTTGATCGAGGACAGGGGGTTGCGGATTTCGTGAACGATGCTGGCGGTGATCTCCCCGATCGCGGCCAGCCGTTCCGACTGCACCAGCTGCCGCTGCGAATCCCGCAACGAGGCCACCATCTGATTGAACCGCGTTGCCAGTTCGCCGACTTCGTCGTTCAGATCAACGGCAACTTTCCGCTCCAGCTCCCCCTGCGCGATCGCGGCACTGGCCTCGGCCAGGCGACGAATCGGCTGACTGATCGTGCGCGATATTTGCCACACCACCAGCACGATGACCAATCCGGTGATCAGCGCGACGAGCAACGTATCGCGCTTCAATCGATCCAGCGGTTCGAACGCCTCCGCCGCGTCCATTTCCGCGATCAGAGCCCATTGTTGCTGCGGCAGCCAACCCCACGCTCCCATGACTTGTTGGCCATCGAAGCCGGGATAAACACTCGCTCCGCTCCCGCCCGCAATCGCCCGTTGAATTCCCTCCGAGTTCATCTTGTGCGTCAGCGGCGCAGGATGATTCATGAACCGCGAGGGCGTCAACATCACGCGCTCCGCGTCAACCAGATACGCCTGCCCGGTGCGACCCAGACCCGTCGTGTCCAGGATGATCGGATCCAGCGTCTGCGCCAGTGCGAGAGTCACGACGACCGCACCGAGGGTCGCCCCGCTGCTGTCGCGCACCGCGCCCGCCAGGTGCAAGCTCGGACCGTAATTCGGATTCAGATAGATGGGGCTCATCACCGGTAGCGGCTCCGCCAGTGCGTTCGCGATCAGCGCTTCAGGTGCAACCTTTCCCATCCGCAAGTCGTCCCCGGCCGTACACGAGACCGGGGCCCCGTGCGCGTCGTGCAGGCACAGATCGACATAGGCCCCGGATTGCCGCTGATACGTTCGCAAGACGGCAGCTACCTGCTCGTGCGAGCGCGGTGAACGCTCGCGACGCTGCATCAGCCGCACAACTTCCGGCGTGGAAGCGATCACCCGCAGATCCGCCAAGCGCTCCGCAAACCACTGCTCAATCGCCCGTTGTTTGGACACCGCGACCGCCTGCATGTGCAAGAACACCTCGCGCTCGACGGCCGCGCGCGCGAACCGGTAGCTCTGAAATCCCATGAACAGCAGGGGTATCAGCGCTACCGCGAGAAACCACAGCAACAGTCGTCGCCCGATCCGACCCAGCGGACTCATGCCTCAACTCCGCTGGCGACATTACGGCTCCCGCGACCCAGAAACTGCAACGGGACAGCCTGACCGGGCTGTCCCATTACACATGCTTGCTCACTCAAGTGAGACAACGTTGTTCGGTGCCTATAGACTGCCGGTAATGTGCACACCGATGTAGATGTCACTGATGGTGATGTCGTACTGATCCTGATCGCCCCGGCCCCAGGCGGCGAACGTGCCGACCGCGACCGCGTCGCTGAATTGCTCAAGGTTCTCGAACAGCGTCAACGTTTCCGCGCACGTGAAGGTACGCGTTTGACTTGCCGACAGTGCCAGCCCCTGGAACAGCCGGAAACCGCCCGCCGCTTGCACACCCGCGATCGAGTGAATATTGGCCCGATTCGTGTCCAGCGTGATCCAGATTTCTCCCGACACATTCTGGGTCAGATTGTTGGTCGCGGTCAAGCGGATGCAGACGTCTTCCACTCCCTCAACCGTGATGTCGCCCCAATTCGAGTTATCGGTCAAGTCCACCACGACCCCGGTGAATTGATCATCAAGTGCGCCGCGGCCGCGCAGATTCGGTCCCGCTTCCGTACTCGTTCTGATCTGACCGCCTACATCTTGCGAGACAAATACCGTTCCCGACACCAGTCCGCAGCCCGCGATCAGGAGCAGGGAGGCAAGCGCGAGCGCAGCGATCAAAATTGCTTTCTTCATGGTCGTGCTCCTTACGATGCGGATTTGGTCTTGATGGGAAAGAAGTACTGCACTCCGAGCCGCGTCTGCCAGTTCTTACGGGAGGCGTTGTTGTCGTGGAACGGCATCACGAGCAGGCTGGTGTTCACGTCGAGGTAGATCTTGCGATCATACAGGTTGATCCCGGTGCCGAGACCGCCGTTGATGCCGGAGAGCGTCTCGTCCTGCTTGAAACTCGCGCCCGGACTCAGACTGTTGCTCGACACACCCACCATGAAGTACGGCCACACATTCACCGGATTCTTGTTGGCCAGCAACAGATTGAGTCCAAAGCCGGTCAGCGTACCGCCCGCATAGGTCACGGTCTCGGTCTGATTGCCAAATTCCAAGTCCTCATCGACATCTCCCTGCGACGTGCTGCGGAAGTAGAGTTCGCCGTGGAAGAGCTTCCAGACGTTGCCCCGGACCCCAATGCCGAAGAGCGGACCGGCCCCCACGTCGTCTTGAATCACCGGCATATCGTAGCCCCCGAAGGCGGTAACACCCAAGGGGTAGGCTGCCGACGCGCCAATCGGCACTCCGAACAGCAGAGTCAGCAACAAGATTGTCAGTTTCTTCATCACTCCTCCTGGTTCTAAATGGTCCACAGAATGTAAGCCCAATTTACACAACTGTACCTGAAAAATCAAGCCGTTCGTGATCGGCGAGCGATCTCAGTTCGGTTTGCCTTTCAGGGGCAACCCGGCCGGCTGACGCAGTCCTTCTCCACTTCGATGGCATTCGATGCACGCGCGATCCAGTCCGTGGTCCTGCGCGTCTTGTTGATGACACTTCACACAGAGCTGACGCTGGTTCGCATCGGCATAAGGCACCGGCAGCCGGTACGATCCTGAAACGCTGCCGTCCCGATCCAGATACTGCACGTTGAAGTCCCACCGGCCCAAGTCCGGGGCGCTGCTGCCGTGCGCCCGGTGGCAGGTAATGCAGGCGATTCGGCTGGAGCTTGTCGGACCGGAGGTCTGCTGCGGTGTGGCGGAAGGATCCTCGAACGGGAGCTGCGGCAAGTACGAGGTTGCCGGGTTGCCTCCGGTCGGGTTGCCGCTGCCGGCATACAACTCATAGGACTGCCGCACGTCGCCTCCCAGGGTGCGGTCAATCGGGTGCTCAAACCCCGGCCCACCGTCATGGTACCTGCCATGACAATTGGCGCACCAGTTGGTCCAGCCGCCGCGGTAAGCGGTATGATTCGTCGGAGACTCGCTCGCACCCATCACGTTGAGACCCTCGGCGCTTGGCGCAGGATAGCCGAAGTAGAAGTTCGCCACCGGAAGTTGGCCGATCCCGCGCAGCAAACGGTAGTTGGTGTTGCCGTGAGGATCGTGACAACTCGTGCAGCCCAGTTCCGAAGATGGAAAACTTCCGCCGGGCGCGTTGACATGCACCGGATCCGCGGCGAGTCCGTTGGCCGGAGACACGCAGTTGTGAACGCCATGGCTGCCGCTCAGCGGAAGCTGCAAGCCCGTCGGTGAATCGTTAAGGTTATCTTCGCTGGAAAAGACGAAATTGCCGGCCCCATACTCCGGTGCGGGGGTGAGCGGAGTGAATGCCCAAGCCGCTCCGATTGCCGAGGCGTGGCAACTCAAGCAGAGGTCCGTCGGCGAATCAGCGGCCAGCAGAAAGTCATTCGCAGCTGTCGGGTTGACCGGTATCCCGTCTTCGCTATTGTGCATGGTGTGGCAAGCGACACAGGCGGCCACACCCCCGTTATGAAACGATACGGCGGTCCCGCAGGCTGCGAGCAGGCTCAGAATAGTCATGACGAGCCGGGGCGGACTCACTCGGCTGGACTCACGCGGCACATTCTCCAAGTTGGGCAACTAATTTGAACTTTAACAGCAACTTTGATGCCAGCTCCGGCGAAGCGGCAACCTTGCTCCTCCCCTTGGGCGGAATATAAGAAAAGGCGCACAAAAGTGCACCTTTTCTGCCATCAAAGTGGCCGTTCAAACCAAACAGATCAGCGCATGGCCTCCATGGTCGTGGACTCGCGGACCAACTCTGTCCCGCTCACCATTCGTGCGCGAATATAGCTTTCCAGATCTTGCGGACGAAACCGGCGATCACCACGGCCTCCCAGCCTGATACACGGCAACTTGCCGTCGGCGGACCATCGTCGCAGCGTGACCTTGGAAACTCCGAGCATTGCGGCAGCCTCATCCAATCCCATCAAGCCATCCTGTGAACCGACCATCTATTTACCCTTCCTTTCATTCTTATGATGTCGGGCTGTCCTCCGGGTTACTCCTGAACGCCATGGCAGACAACCACATTCTGTGTGTTATACGCTCCAAACCGAAATTTCTCACAGTTCACCCAACCATATCTCAAATTTTCTTGAGCTCAGTCTAACGAGCACGAAGCGGAGCCTCCTGATCGGGAGACTCCGCTAAATATATAAAAAACAGTCGAAATCAGTCGAGACGATTCAGGAAATCCTTGAACACCGGCAGAAATACATGGTCGCGCAGGCCCGCCATCGGGTGTGGCGTGTCCGGAAAGATCGCGAGTTGTCCTCTCGGCAAGGCCCGGTAGAGGTCAACCGCCTCCGACGCTGGCACGAGTTCGTCGCGGTCTCCAACCGACACGACTACCGGAAACTTCGCTTCTTCGAGGTCCATTTCCGTCAGGCCCAGGTCCGGCAGACCGACGAGCAGCTTGTGTAACCAGGGCATCATCGCTTCCAGCTTTTCCTCGCCATGCAGTGCACGCAATTTCTCCAGCCGATCCGGCTTATTCTCCTCCAGCCATGTCATGTCCAGCTCGGTCGCCATGTCCTCGGCCTCCTGTCCGGACCAGTAGAACTTCGTGGCGTGCATGAAGACGCCGACGACGCGGGAGGGGTTCTTGATCGCATACTGCAAACCCGCGTATCCGCCGAGGCTGTACCCCAAGATGACAACCGGCTCCGCCTTGACCCCGGTCAGCAGTTTGTCAATCTCTTCCACGATGACTCGGAGCGTCAACGATTTCGTCATCTCAGACTCGCCGTGACCGGGCAGGTCCGCGGCGATGACCGTATTACCCATCTTCGCGATCGGGTCGATGAGCTGGCTGAACTCGGTTTCGGCCGTACCCAATAAGCCGGGCAGAAGCAACACCGGTGGCCCACTCCCGACAGATTTGTGATGAAGCATGATCCCAGAAACGGTTATTTAGAGTGTCACTCGAATTTACAGTCCGTTAGCGGCGGGACGGATCAACGGACCGCGCGCCGCGTCAGAGTCCGTCGCTCACGTCATCCAACGCCACCAGCTCATCAGCCGAGAGCCGTTTTCCGATGGCGCCCAATGAGTCTTCAAGCTGCGGGAGGGATGTCGCCCCGATGATGGGGGAAACTACCCATGACTTGGTATTCAGCCAAGCCAGGGCAGTCTGTGTCATCGTCTCGCCGCGTGATCCCGCCAGTTCCGCGAGCTTCGTAAGCGTCCGCGCGACCTGCGGGGTCAACTTGTCCTGTGCGCGACCGTTCAGCGTATGCCGCGCGTTCGCCGGCAGCTCTTGCCCCGGCTTGTACTTGCCGGACAGCAAGCCGCCTTCTAACGGCGAATATGGCAGGCAGCCGATCCCCTCCCGCAAGCAGAATGGCCCAACCTCGGCCTCGTAGTCCCGCCGCCAGATCAGGTTGTATTTCGGCTGCGTGCACACGAACTTGGGCAGTCCCAATGACGCGGCATATTGATTCGCCCGTTCATGCAGCCAGGCCGGGAAGTTCGAGACCCCAAGATAGCGGACCTTACCGTCCCGCACGAGTTCGGCCATCGCTTCCAGCGTCACTTCGATCGGCGTATTCTCATCCGGCGAATGACATTGGTACAGGTCAAGGTAATCCGTTTGCAGCCGCTTCAGCGACTCCGCGCACGCCCGCAGAATATGCGAACGCGACAGCCCTTCGCCGTCCGGCCCCTCCCACATCTGCCCGCGGCACTTGGTGGCCAGCACGATCCGGTCGCGCGGCTTGGACTTCAGCCAGTTCCCGATAAACCGCTCCGACACGCCCCCCGGATTCCCCTCCACCCAGCGTGAATACACGTCCGCCGTATCGATGAAGTTGATGCCGGCGTCGAACGCGCGATCCAGAATTGCATGCGACTCGCGCTCGTCATTCTGCCACCCCATCGTCATCGTCCCGAGCCCAAGCTCAGACAGCGATAGAGTCGTGTGGGGAACGGTGCGGTATTCCATAAATCAAATTCGGAAAATCAGAAAGCCGGAAAGGCAGAGAACTCAGACCTTCGCCACGATCTTGGCCCTGCGTTTCTTGCCAACAACCGTCGCAATGATAGCGGTAAGCTCTTCAAGCTCGGCGACCAGCGCCTTCAGCTCGGTGGGCTTGACCGTCCCGACCTCGATCAAGAGGTCAAACCAGTATTTCGTTTCGCTCAGTTCCTGAAGCGCCCCCTCAAGTTTGCTTGCGAAATCCGCATCCGATTTTGCGTAATTCGCCTCGGCAACTTGGGCACCGGTTGATGTTCCGGAGCGCAACAGTTGTTTGCCGATGGTCTGTGCGACGGTCTCCTTGGGCTACGAACCATAGACACGGATGACGCGAACGGCAAACGCCCGAGTCCTCATCACCAAGTCACGTCCCTGCTCCTGTGACCGCCTCACGGTGGGCCCTTACAATCGGTTAGCTTTCTGCATTTCTGCATTTCCGAATTTCTGCGTTTTCAGTACACGTTCCCCCGTCGCGGCGGATCCGTCGCGGGGCGAATCTCTGGCATCGGATTGCCCTTAAACACGGGCGAAAGCTGCGCGTTGATCTCCGCCGCAACGACATCCTCGTCGGGATTCTCAATAATTGCCTCCACCGGGCACTCCGGAACGCACGCGCCGCAGTCGATACAGAGTTGCGGATCGATCACGGCAAACGGCTGTCCATCCCGTTCGCCGGGATAGATGCAGTACACCGGACATACCTGCATGCACGAGGCATAACGCTCGCCCAGGCATTTATCCGTAATCACGAAAGCCATCAGGATTCCTCAAAAAGCGGTACACGACCTCGAAGCCACGGATTCGCCTTCAAGGTCTTAAAACATAGTAATTTAGGGGTCGCGCCCGACGAAAAACGGGCATGACGCCCGTTTCTCTCCACCAGCCCAAATATCGCGATTTTGTGGGTTAGATGCAATGAAATTCTCACCTTCCGGCGGCCGGGACCAGCCGCCGCCTGATCCACAGCACCGCGCCCAGCACGGCGAGCATGGCCGTCATCATCGCCAGAATCGTGGGCGCCGCCGGTTCATCAAGGCGGAAGGCCGCCAGCAAACCGAGAATGCAGCCCGCGAATCCGAACGCCCACCCCACCGCCAGGCGCAAGCCGGAATGCCGGGATGTCATCACCCCGGCGACGGCGGGAATCACCAGCAGCGCGAATACGAGCAGCACTCCGGCGATTCGCACCGACGATGTCACCACAATGCCGAACGTCGCGTAGAACAGCACATCCCACCAGAAGATCTTATATCCCGCGCGCGCGGCCGCCTCCGCATCGTCGCTGATCGCGAACAACGGCTTGCGCACGGCAAAATGGAGCACGCCGATCAGCGCATAAATCACCGCGGTCTTGACGACCAACTCCGGCGCGACCGTAAAGATCCCGCCGATCAGGGTCTCCTTGAGATGTTCAGTTCCCGACGGCGTCTTTTCCAACACGAGAATGACAAGTGCCTGCGCCGTCGCGAACACAATTCCGATGAACGCCTCCAGCGGAACGCGATGGGCGAGTCGTCTCAGCCATGCGAACAGGACCGCCCCGATCAGGGTCATTCCCACCGGGAACAAGTAAGCCGCCAGTGGGTGATCGTGCAGGTCTGTCGCGATGGCGATCGCCATGCCGAGCGCGGCCAACTGCGCCAGCGAAAGATCGACGAAAATCACACCCCGCTTGACGACATGGAAACCAAGGTACGCGTGGATTCCGGCCAGGACCAGACAGGCCGCCAGCGCCCACCACATGAACGGATATGTGAGTGCTTCAATCATCAAGTTTGTCTCCGCCGCGGCACATGTCTTCATGTGCCCGGAATGTCACCGCATCGCCTCGAAGATCTGATCGAAATGCTGCAAGTACGACTCGGGGGACACGTCAGCGCACGACGGTGACAGCTTGACCACCCGAATTCCGGTCTGCCGATTCAAGTAGTTGCTTCCATCGTCCGAGAAGTACGGTTCCTGCAACAGCCGCTTGATCTGTTTCGCCTGAATCATATCAACCAGTTCCTTCAGGTGCGAGGCCGTCGGCGGAATGCCGGGTACCGGTTCCACCTTGGCCGCAATCTCAAACCCGAATGCAGCTGCGAAATACGCCCACGACGAATGATAGGTAACCACCGTGCGATTGGGGATGTCAGCCGCCGCCGCATTCCACTTTTCGATACGGGACTGCGCCTCCGCCGCGAACTTTTCGAGATTGGCGGCGTACACCGTGGCACCGTCGGGATCAACCGCGGCCAACGCACGCTCGACGGTCCGGGCAATCCGGATTCCGTTTGCCGGGTCGAGCCAGTAGTGCGGGTTGCCGCTGGGATGAACATCCCCCATCGATGCATTGACCGCGACCGTCGGTCGCTCCAGGACCGGAACGCCGTCGGAACAATCCACCACTTTCAGCTTGGCATTCCGCGAGCCGTCGATGATCTGACTCGACCACGGATCGAGTCCCAACCCGACTTTCAGATAGAGATCCGCGCGCGAGACCTTAACCATGTAAGTCGGCAGCACTTCCACGCTATGCGGATCATGGGCGGCCTTGGCAATCGAGAAACACTCAACACGATCTCCGCCGATATAAGCGGCAATCGAGCCCAAGTCGGGAAGCGCAGCGGCCACGGTCACTTGGGCCACCGCCGCCGTGGAGAGATTCATCACGAACATCGAAGCCAGAAATATGTACTTCATCAGTTGGCTCCGCTCGGTTAGAATTGGTGAACTTTGTGCGGCCCCATCGAGAACACCGCCTGCACGGTAATCGTGTTGAAGTCCTGTCCTTCTCCCGCTTGATTGTGATCAAGTACCAGCCGGAACAGCGTGCTCTCTTCCATCAGCGCTACGCCCGCGAAGACTCCGAGCGACTGGTTCCACGGCTGCTCATCCGTCGCCTGCTGATAGCGTTCAATGCTGAAGCCCACGTTGTAGCGCTTGCGCAGGCTCAGGTCGGCGAAAAAATAGCCGCCGTTGGGGGTCAGGGATTCGGTCCCGGTCGCCACACCTTCGTCATTGTACGCAGCATATTCCCTGTTCAGACCCAGGAACTCCGCCTGCAAGGTCAACGAACTTAGCGAACTCAGCCAGAGCTTCGCTTTTGCATCGGCACCAGTTGCGGTCGTCGTTGTGCCGTCCACCGCATGGTTCGTTCCCTGTGTCGCCGAGAGTCCGATTTCCATCGACGACTCGCCGTGCAACGTGAAAAAGTTCGACCAGCGGCCAAGGACGGCAGGTCGAGCTTGCCCTGATTCATCTGCGTCAACCTTGAAGCTGTTACCTTGCAGCACATCCACTGAAATCGTGGAGGCCAGAGTGCCCGGCAGCGGAAGTAGATACGACAGTTGACCGCCGATCTCGTTGTACGATTCCTCCCCGGGCAGGTACTCCGCCAGTACGCCGAACCGCTCGGCAAACGGGTAGGCATGCGGATGCACCGGATTCAGCTTGCCGAATCCGGTCCGGTACTTTCCGGCCTTGATCGCGAACCCCTGCGGCAACCCGCGCATGATCTGGAAGAAGCCTTCTTCGACTTCAATCCCCTCCTCCCGGACGACGGCAAATACGAACGTCCCCTTGGCATAGGGATTCAGATAGGCGTCGAAGACCAACTCGGTCTCATCGAAAGCGAATTGACCCCGGTCATGATTCGGGTCGGTCGTGTCGGCGGTATTGAACACCCGCATCTGACCGATGACGGAGATGTCCGGGTTCGTGACTCCGCCATAGACAAGCGAGAGGAGTCCACATGACAAAAATGCACACAAGCACTGGACGGTGCGTAGATATTGCATAGAGCTAACCTCAATAGTGAATTTGAAACCAAACAGTAACGGTCGGCCACCATGGCGGCCGACGAAGCTGTCCGAAAACACTGAACTGGAGGTTAGCGGGCCGGAGGCGCGCGGGATGCGCGGGGGGAGGGAACAGCGAGGCAGTGAAGAGTCTGAGGCGCCGTCTGGACGGCCACAAACTCCTCGGATGTCGGCGTAATCGACGTACAAATAGCAGTTTGCGCCGGCGAGGTCAGGACCTGGCACAGTGCGCAGTCATGGCCATGATGCTCATCGTTATGGCACTCATGGGCCGAGGCGGCCAGTTCGGTCTGCATAAGCAAACCGACAAGCATGCCGACGATCAGCCACCGAATTACACGAGGACGATCGCAGGAATCCGCCGCCGAATCGGGCGACATTGTTGAGACGGACAACATGGCTTGTCAATATAGCGGGATTCCCCCATACTTACAACCTCGGTTCGTCTTGACAGCCCTGCTCGTCGCCGCAGTCTGAGGGGTTGATTCTGTGCCCAAATGAGCTTATATTGCGATACTTTTTGTGGTTCAACCGTCACTCTCTCCCTATGAACATTTCCACCCGCGACGAAGGCGATGCCACCGTTATTGAACTCAACGGTCGGCTGATGGGCGAACCCGACACGACGGAGCTGTTGGATACCGTGAAGTCGTCCCTGTATAACAATCGCACCAAGATCATCCTGGACTTCGGCGGCGTGGACTGGCTGAATTCCACGGGCCTCGGCTCGCTGATCTCCGCTCGAGGTTTGCTGGTTGACGTCGGAGGCGACATCAAACTGGCCAGACTCAACGATACCGTACAAAATATCATGAATATAAGCAAACTCAATCGCGTGTTCGATATCTTCGCCTCGGTACCACAAGCCGTCGAGGGTTTCAAGTAGACCGACCCAAAAGTTCAGTGTCCGGACGCTGTGAGGCGGGCAGAAGCCCGCCTTTTTTCGTGTCCTGCCATGATGTCCCGCCTCTCCCCGCCAAACATCGTGACCCGGCAACTGTCACGAACTTCGTCATTATCCATCTAAGCCGTTCGAGGCACACATGGGGAAATTGTTGTGTGCTATTGGAATTCGCCGCTCATTTGGGTATAATAGGACTTACGGACTCGAATTAGCAAGTTATAACAACCACACCGGATCACCGATGATGAAAACCCTGCTCTGTTTGACCGTTCTTGGTCTGCTTTACACCCTGCCAGCCGCCGCCACCACGCGTTATGTGTCCGCCACTGGCGCGGGGACCTACACCACACTTAACGCCGCCGCGACCGCAGCGGTGACCGGTGACACCATTCTCGTCGGCCCCGGTACGTACTCCACCGCTACTATTAACGAGGCCAACAAGCGCCTAACTTACATCGGTGCAGGTTGGGATCAGACCATCGTAAACATGGGCGCGGCCCAATGGGACTTCAACGGATCAGGTGCCAATCGAACCTCTATTGAGGGCATGCGCATCAGTACGGCGAGTTACTGTTTTCGCGGCTTGAGCAACGTGGACTCGGTAACCTTTCGACGCTGTTACCTGATTCTGACCGACCCTAATCGCGGCATCACATGGACAGACCCGAACGTCAGTGCAACGGGTCGCGGTCTGACCATCGAGGATTGCATCATTCTGTCTTCGCAGACCAGCGGCTACGCGCTGGAGGTCACCAGTCAAAGCTACCCGACAACCATCCGCAATACGGTTATTGTTAATCAGGGCGGAAGCACGAGCACGAGTGTGTGGGCAATTGAAGGCACAGCCACCTCCGGCACGGTTGAACTCTACAACTGCGTATTTCTCAACTGGAAACGGGTGCTCGCTCTGAGTACCGCGGGCGGACCCGTCATCGGCATCAACAACGTCTTCTACGATTGGCTGGCCACCCCCACAATGGGCAGTTACAATGCCTCCAGCGTCTGGGACTATAACTCCTCCCACACGGCAGTCGCCGCTCCGGGTACCAACGCGTTGAGCTTCTCCACGGATCCGTTTGTCAACTACGATGAAGCGCTGAACTACGTGTTGGGAACGACCAATCTGAATCTCGATCCCACCAACGGTGCGGCACAGATCAACTCCGGACACCCGAGCCTGCTCGACTTCACCGACGGCTCGCAATCCGATCGCGGCGCGTACGGCGGTCCCAAGCCGCTCGTGGACAACGGCGTTCCCAACTACCCGTGGGCGGTCAACATCCTTCTGAATCCGAATCTCGTCGGCGTCGGCACCCCCGTCAACGCTACTGCTCTCGGTCGCGTCGGTCCGCAATACTAAACCACAGGAGATTCTCGTCATGAAGCAGAGAATTCTTCTGCCTTTTCTCCCGCTCCGTTCACGGGGGGGCAAGGGGGGGGCCGACCGGAGCAGCCGGTTGTTGCCGCAGCTACTTATCGCTTTGCTGCTTTCGCTCTCATCCGTTTTCGCGCAATCCGCCGTGGTCACCCAGTGTGAATGGTTTACCGGAGTCGATCCCGGCCTCGGCAATGGTACCGCAATCGCCCTTGGCACTCCGGAGGCGCAGGAGAGCCTGGCCTTCAGTGTCGCCACGGGTTCGTTCACTGCCGGTCAACTGACCAGAGTGAAGATTCGCTGTAAGGCGGATAGTGTCCGCGGACCGGATAGTCTCACGGCCGGCCGGACTAATATCTGGGGGATAGCAACGGATGGTTTGTTACTGCTCTCCCCGGCGTCTGGAGTTGCCCGACTCGTGACTTCAATGTCCTACCAAGTCGACAACGGTTCCTTCACCAATGTGGATGTCGCCGATGCGGGCATCGCGAACTTCGCCGACATCGTCTCCACGGTCGGTCTGACCGATGGCCTGCATCGTGTTCGCATTCGCGCCACCGACGACCTGAGTCGCACCGGTGTCGTGACCGATGGCTATCTTGTCGTCTCCAACACGGCGGCCTTTGCGACGCGCCTCGTCACCCAGTTGGAATATCGTTTCGACAGCGGCGCGTTCACGCCCGTGGATGTTGTCGATGGCGCAATCGTCAATCTGAATGAGATTATCGCCACGGCCGGTTTGACGAACGGACTGCATCGTCTGCAAGTTCGTTCAACCGATGATCTCGGTCGTGTCGGCCCGGTGCACGATGGTTATCTGGTCATTTCGAACACCGCCGGTTCGGGTCCGCGTCTGGTCACTCAAATGGAATACCGGATTGACGGTGGGGCTTTTGTCCCCGTGGATAATGCCGATGCCGGGATTGTCAATTTCAATGAACTCTTCGCTACCAATGCACTGGCAATTGGCCTACATAACTTCGACCTGCGTTCGCTTGATGATCTGGGCCGCATCGGTCCAGTTCATCGCGCGTATCTGATTGTCAGTTCACCCTTCGCGGGCGGCGGGGAGCGCTACCTGACGGCGGCGGAGTATTTCATCAATGTTGATCCGGGTCCGGGCAACGGGGTGCCGATTCCGCTTCCCGGCGACGGCACGTGGGATGAAGGAATTGAGGACGAGGCGGTCTTATTGACCGGACTTCCGGTCGGTCTGCATCTGTTCGGCCTGCGCACGCGTGATGATCTGGGCCGCTGGTCGGTCGCCGGCACGGACTCGATTATTGTCGGTCCCGTGCTGACGATTCGCCCCGTTGCCGGCAACATCGTGCTCGATTGGCGGGTCGATCCGGGCGCCACTCAATACAAGATCTACCGTGCGCCAACGTTCGGCGGTTCCTACGCGTTGATCGACTCCACCACCGCACAAACCTATACCGATGCGACCATTGTTCCCAGTCCGGCGCAGCGGTACTATCACGTGACCTTCGAGGCCGGTGCGTTTTCGACCTATCGGCTGCCGGCGGCAACCCCGGTTCTCGAGTAGCCGGTTCAGAGACTATTCGGTCCGCTTCAGGAAGCAAGGGGACAGCCAATCCGGCTGTCCCCTTCTGCTTTTTCCCCTTTGCGACCAACCCCCACTGCTCTCCGTTGCCTTCCGCATGTCCCTCACCGCATGAGTACAATGCGTCGGGTTTGGCTGAAGTCGGCTGTCGTTAGTCTCAACAGATATGCTCCCGAGGCGAGGCTGCGGCGATTGCCATCATCGCCGCCCCACGTCAACACGTGAATGCCTGCCGCTCGCTGCTCATCCACGAGCACGGCCACGCGGCGACCCAGCGGGTCGAATACAGTGATATTCACGAGTCCGGCCTGGGGCAGGCCGAAGCGAATCTGTGTGGATGCATTGAACGGATTCGGAAAGTTCTGATCGAGTGAATACTCGGCGGGGATCCCCTCCCCCGTCCCTGTCGTGCCAGCCACTTGACCTCCCCCCGGCAGCGGCTCACCGCCGGCGTGAATGGCGAAATCTGCGTCCGAACTGTCACCCACCGTGGCATAGTTGATCGACATAACCCGGATGCGCGCGGTCTCGGTCAGCGCGCCAGCCGCGACCCAGCGATAGGAACCGTTATTGGCGGCATTGGAGGCCAGCGTCTCCCACGCTCCCGCGGGATAACCGCGATTCAACATGACTCGCACATTGCCGCTCATGTTCGTCGAAGTCCAGCGCACCGTATCCGCGCGACCGATCACCCAAATCTGTCCGCCGTTCGGGCGCGTCACCGTGATCGACCGCACTCCGATCGCAAAGTTCACGTTGGAAATGTCACTGATGTTCGCGTGCACCGTTCCGGTAACGCGAATGCGCGCGGCAGTCGTCAGCGGTCCGGTCACGGTCCAACTGTGCAAACCGTCATTGGCCGTCGAGTCCGCGATCAGCTCCCATTCACCTGCCGGGTACGTCCGGTTCAGCTCCGCTCTCACAAACTCGCTGTAGAGATACGGCGCCGACCACGTGATATTGCTCGCGGCCCCAAGCATCAGAGTTACGGCGGTATTCGGGGCGGTGACGGTAATCGCTCGTTCCGCGATACGGAAATTCACATTGGACGTGTCACGCACGGTGGCATGCGCGGTTCCACTGATGCGAATCCGGGTCGTGCCGCTGGCGGGCAGCGCGACCAACCAGCGATAGCTTCCCGTATTGGGGATATTGGAGGCCAGGACCGTCCATGTGGAATAGGGATAGGAGCGGTCGATTTCGAGATTCAGGTTTTCCGGCAGATTCTGCGATGTCCACGTGATGCTCGCGCTGTCTCCGACGAGCCACACCACGGCTGTATTCGGCGCGGTCACGGTGATCGAGCGCCTCGCAATGGTGAAGTTGGCGTCGGACGCATCGCTGGCGCTCGGATGATTGATTGCGGTAATCCGGATTCGCGCGGCCGTGCTAATGCCCGCCGGAACCGTCCGCACGTAGGTTCCCGTATTCGGTACGCTCGCGGCCAGCGTCACCCACGTGGACGACGGGAACGTCCGGTTCAATTCGATCCGCATGTTCTCGGCAAGATGAGTTGACGTCCAGCGGATCGTATCGCTGTCGCCTTCGAGTTTGAATTCTCCGCCGTTGGGAGCCAGTACCGTCACGGACGGCGTCACCAACGCGAAGTCGCTGTTGGAGGTGTCGCCCACCGCCGGGTAATTCACCGCCGAGACCCGCACCCGTGCCGAACTGGTGACCGGTCCGGATACGTTCCAGCGATACCAACCGCTGTTCGTGCCGCTGGCCGACAGCACCTCCCAGCTTCCACCCGGATAGTCACGGTTCAGCTCTACGCGCACGTTTCCCGCCAGATTCGCTGATGTCCAGCGAATCGTGTCGGCACCTCCGGTCAGCCACGTGAGGTTCGTGTTGGGCCGCGTGACGGTGATCGTCCGCCGCGCAATCATGAAGTTCGCGTTTGACGAATCACCAACTGTGGTGTGAACCGTGCCCCGCACACGCACCCGCGCCGTTGTGCTCAACGGCTCCGTGATCCCCCAGCGATAGCTGCCGTCATTGGCGGTCGAATCCGCGAGCAGTTCCCAACTTCCCACCGGATACGCGCGGTTCAATTCGATTCGCACCGGTTCTCCGGTCATGTACGCGGACGTCCACTGGATATTCGCGGAATCGCCGGCGACGACGGTGACCGCCGTGTTGGGGTAGGAAACCGTGATCTGTCGCGCCGCGACTCGGAAGTTGACGTTGGAGGTGTCCCGAATCGTCGGATGTGCCGCGCCGCTGATTCGCACGCGGCAGGTTCCGCTCGCCGCACCGGCGATGCGCCAGCGATACGAGCCGCTGTTGGAGATGTTGGAGGCGATCGCGGACCAGCTGGATGAGGGATAGCTGCGATTGATCTCGAGGCTCACATTCTCGGACAGATTCTGCGAGGTCCACGTAATATCCGCGCTGTCACCCAACAGCCACACCACGGCGCTGTTCGGCGCGGTCACCGTAATGGTGCGCGCGGCGATCGTGAACACCGCGTCCGAGCTGTCCCGCACGGCGGGATAGCTGACGCTGCGCACCCGAATCCGGGCATTCGTCGTCGCCCCGGAGGTGACCCCCCAGCGATACCAGCCGGAATTCGTGGCACTCGAACTGATCGCCGCCCATGGGCCCGAAGGAAAGTTGCGATTAATCTCGATGGCTACATTCCCGGAGAATCCCGACGCCGACCAGCGGATCGTATCGGCATCGCCGACGTACCACGCTTCTCCGCCGTTCGGTACCGTCAGCGTGATCGCCGCCGGTTGCGCGCCGTAGAGGTCGGCGGTCATGGAGGCACCGGAATTGCCGATGTTCTGCACGGCGATTCCGGTCAGTTGATCGCTGTAGTTGCGGCTATTCGGATTGCTGCCCGCGTTGTAGCTTCGGTTGTTTGCCGAGCCGGGATAGGGATCGCCGCTGTTGCCGGAGCTGGTCCGTTGTTCCAACTGCCACAGCGCATCGGCCTGCTCCAGCGCCACCTGATAGTGGCCGTAGTTTGTGCGCCCCGGGTACCACTGATTGTTGTTGCCGGCGACGGCGTCGTCCACGTGATAGATCAGCAGCCCGCTGCCCGGCAGGCTCGCGTCGTATCCGGTTTGCTGCCGGTTTTCCACGAGCGCATACTGTGTTCCGCCGCCGCTGGGCACCAGTTTGAATATCGTCGCGCTGTTCTCGACCGCGGGAATGGACGCGCCGAGCTGACTGCCGGTCACAATCGTCGGCGTCACCACGCCCATCTGGATCTTGCACCACGCGTCGGGGTGCGCGGGCGAGCTGCCCAGCGTTCCGTTCCACGAACCGCCGGCCATCAAGCTCCAGCGACCCAGTCCGTGCGAGTCATTGCCGTAATCATAGAGATCAGGAAGGCCAAACGCGGCATGCCCCAGCTCGTGCACGTACACACCGACGGTCATGTCACCGGGATTCGCCCAGAGTTCCGGCTCCATGGAGTAAACGGAGGCGGTCACGCCGTCCACCTGCTGCGGATACCCGGTCTGCCACTTGTGCGACCAGATTTGATTATTGCTCCCCGTGTATTCCGCGCCCGACCCGGCGTGCACGATGAACAGCGCATCGACGTAGCCGTCGCCGTCGTTGTCGTAAGGAGCGAAATCCACCACCGGATCGACGAGGGCGATGGCATCTTCCGTCAACTTTTGCGCGTTGCGCGGATAGGATCCGAACCCGTTTTGCCCGTTCACGTAATAGGCATACGACTGCGGCGCGCGGTGCCAGCCCAGCGCGCTCGGCAGGTTCACGGTCACGACCGTCAGCGCGCCGTAAGTCACTTGTGAAACAAAATGCGGCAGCGTCCCCTGCGCGCTGCCGAACAACAGATTGTCGAAGGACGAAGCCGCGGTGCGGGAGGTGTTGTCACTGAAATCGATTAGAATTGCGATGGCGTGGAAGTCTTCATCCAGCGTCCGTCGGTCCCGCAACCGGTCCAGATAGGGAATCCGCGTCGGCGCATCCACTCCGCGCGCTTCAATCTCCGCATCGTGTGCCAGCGAAAACGGCGGGGAGATGTCGCCCCGGTCGATCCGCTCGACCAGTTCAGGGTGAGGCGGCATCGCCATTGCGGTTGCCCAGAGGAGGGTCAGAATGAGAATGACGAACCGGATCATTAGGGCCTGCTCCACATCGGATTTGCTTGGACTGGGCATCAGCGCGCAGGTTGGCAAATCGCAGCATCCGTGCCAGCCCGCAGGCAAACGAGTCCGTTGTTTGAACAGCAGTTAGCATGGCTTCAAGTCCAGCTAATCCGCGGACTGCAACCCCGGCTGGTGGAAATCAACCATCACAGCACGATTGCACCACAGCGGCGCGGCAACTTCCCGTCGGGCGGCGAGATCGGGAACCAACGAAACGGAATGACAACAGGCTCCGATTGATCGTCGGAGCCTGCGAGTTTCCGGACTGATGACGCCGGTCAGCGCAGCAGCACGAGCTTCTGAGCGGCCACGAAGTCTCCCGCGCTCATTCTGAGCAAGTAGAGACCCGAGCCAAGTCGGATTCCGCTCCCGTCGCGACCGTCCCACTCGACGCTGTAGGAGCCGGTGGCTCGGTATTCGTCAACAAACATCCTGACCTGCTGTCCCGTCAAATTGTAAATGCGAATTTCCACAGGGCCTGATTCCGGCAGGTCAAAGCGAATCCGCGTGCTCGCATTAAACGGATTCGGATAGTTGGGATAGAGCTGGTAGCTGCCGGGAAGCACGGAGTTCTCGGCGATGACCGGCGCGTCCGTGGCTTGTCCCTCGCTCAGGTTCACGCCGTCATAGAATCGCCAGCGGCTGACCTGCAGCGCGGTCGCAACACCATCGCGGCCCCGCGGCACGGCGATGATGGCGACGGTCGTACTTTCCGGCAACGCGGCACCCGTTCCCAGGGCCGCCAGCGCCACCCCCATCGCATGCGCGTCTCCGCTAATTCCGGCCGCGACGAATGAAAGCTCGGCCGATGGCTCCGCAGGTTCAATATCGCAAGTCGTCGGATCGAGGGTCGCGGGACTGAGCACCAGCGTCGCTTCCGCCACGCGCACGCCATGGCTGGCAGCACCGCACAGCGTGACCGCGAACATAGCGGTTTCCGGGTCCGGATTATCCGTTTGAACGACCGAGATCACGAATCGCGCGCCATCGTCTGTTGACCGACCCGAATTTCCGCGAACCGCGGGCGGACTGAATCCGCCCGCCGCGAGCTGCCCAAAGTTGTGGCTGAATGTTGCCAGATCGAAAAAGTCCACCCGTCCATCAGGGGTCGGCACACCTCTGCCCAATCCGCAAAGCGGATCGGGCAGTGTCGGCCCGATATCATAGATGGCAGGCGCGGGCGGACAGTCCATGAAATAGTTCGCGGCCAACAGTCCCAGATCGGGACCATCGACGACCCCGGCGGAACCATTGGGTCCGGGCATGATGTCCCGCGAATAATCACCTAACCAGTAGTTGGTCGCGAAGCCGCAATTCTGTCCGTCAACGTAAGCCGATGCCCGCGACCAGTTCCCCGCGGCGTCGGACACGAAGGCCACGTAACGGTACACATCCCGGTGTGGAGTGCTGTCATTCCAGCTCACATCGCCATCCATCCAGTACCGGGCGGCCTCACCGCCGTGGACGAGTTCACCGCGACCGTTCGTCCCGGAATATACCGCCGAGTTCGTTCCGTTCCCGGCGGCTTGCTGGACCACGAGGGTCCAACCAACCGGCGGATACGCTTTCGGATAAACGTCCACGCTGTCGATATCGGCCCATTGTCGTTGTGCATAGACCGGGTACTCGCCGGAGTCTGGGCTGCGCCAGATTTCCATGGCCACCGCATTGGCCGCATCATACGCCCATTCCCAATCGAGCCACACGCGCAGATCACCGGGAGCGGCATCGATCCGCGTCACGGAATTCTCCGGCAGAGTCAGATCGATCTCCAGGGCAAAACTGTCCACTGCGCAGTTTCCCGCGCAGTCGCAACTCCGCACGTAGAATCGATAGCGCTCGCCGTTGGCGCCGGCGGGAATCTGACTCATCATCCACGTCCACAGCGATTCTGCCTCGGCCGGGGACGTGGGGTAAGCGGTCAGGTCAGGCGCGGGCAACGGCCACCAGACGCTGTAGTCGTAACTGATCGCCGCGCTCCCCGATTCGGCATAGCAACCCACGGCAGCGGCATCCGGATTCAGCCGGATTTCGATATCGACATCACCGGCGATCCGCGCGGCTCCGTAACGGTCCGATCCGGGCGTGTTATTGTACGGAGCGGACTGACCATTGAGGATGAGCGTTGCCGGTGGCCGCGAATCCCGGATCAGAGCAACGGGTTCGGATACCGCATGATTGCAGGCGGCGTCTCCGGCGGCGATCCAAAGCAGATTGCAGCCTTCGCTCAGGTTCGTCCACAGGCTCTCCGCTGCCGCGGCATCCGGATAGTCCGGCGCCAGGAAGTCCGCTGCAATCACAGAATCCATGATCACGAACGAGTGCTGAACGGAGTCCAACACGACCAGCTCGACGTGGTTGAGGGGAGCGTTGATGGTTGAATCCCCGCGCAGGACCTGGATACCGAGCGCGCCGATCAGTTCCTCCGCAGCCTTCACCGCGCACGCGGGGCCGCCGTTGAATGCGAGCGTCGCTACTGGACCCAACGTGTCGATCGCGAGCGGTACCCGCCGGATCATCAGCCGTCGGCTGACCGTATCGGCCGCGGACACGAACCAGGCGGAATCGCCGTCCGTTGTGAACTGCATACCCGCGTCAGTTCCCGTACTCCTGAGCACCGGCAACTCCGCGGCGAACAGCGCTGGAGCGCTGGTCGAAAACGGAGCCTGCCATTCGACCTGCACCTCGATGGTCTGCGACGCCGCTCCCCCGATTCGCCTTGCGGTCGCACTCAGCAGATGCTCCGCCACGTTCTCCGCCGGTCGCACATCCAACGGCTCGACAGCATATTCCCAGGCCGGTATCAGCGGCGACGGCAAGGTGAATTGCCAGACACCGGACTGCAGGAGCGAATCGCTAACGTTCCACCTCAATTGTGTGAAGCTGCAAGAGTCCGCGAGGCCGAGGTATCGCGGATTGAACTCTCCTGCAACGAGGTGCCAGTTCACGCTCGCCGTGTTGGAAAGCCCGGCCTGATTCCCCCACAGGTCGCGACTGTCCACGGCGAATTCATAGCGTTCCAGCGGGCCGGTCAAGTTCTTCAGCAAAGCCGAGGTTGTGCCGAACTGCGCCAGCGTTGACAACCCGGAACTTGTGCGCGTGCGAACGGGCGACGCTGTCGAGACGACGGTCGTATCATAATAGACTCGGTAGCTGTCGAACCAGCGGTCCGCCGCGGGCGGCGCCCAGTACACCCGCACGCAATCCTGCCCGGCATAGTCCACGCGCTGCACGGTCACCGCCGGCGGCGCGGTCACATCGCTCTCGAAATACGTATGTTGCAGCGCACTGTCCATGGCCGCGATGAACGGATCATAATACTCCAAGGCCAGCGCGTACGTCGCGGTGGTCGCCGGCATCGGCCCGGTCAACCAATCTTCCCACTGCACCGGCGTCCACAATCCGTCGGGGTACTCGTCCAATTCGACATGCATGAAATCTTCCGGATCGATGTCAATCTGGTGAGCGGTATGACTGTATTGGCCCTGTCGGTTAACGCCGGCGCCGACCAGATCGGTGATACTCGGAATCAGCAGCGTATCCACGGGTCCGAAGTAGCTGTAACGCGGACTGCACCACAGCGAAAGATACTGATCGACGCGCCGCGTCACCGTGGGATGGCCGCTGATCCCATTCAGCGGATTGCGGCCGAGGTAATGCACGAGGTCGCGATGTTCCGCCAGATCGCGCAGCGGGATGTTCGGCCGTTGGTCATCGGCAAAGGCCGAGATTTGAACATCGCACAGGCTCGCGTGCAGCCCCGTATCGTACGAATGCATTTGCATCGTGACCAGCGGAGACAGCGGCCCGGCGTCTCGCGCATCGAATACGGCCTGAAAGCACACGTGAAACGGCGTCCGCTCATTGCGACTCGGGTCGCTGATCGACTTGGAGTTGTCGTAGGGCGGATGAAGGCTGTCCCACACCGCTTCCCGCGACGCCCCCGCGATCATGAGCAGATAGGCATCCATCCGGCAGAACATTTCGATCGCAATCGGACCGGCCATGAAGTCGTCCTGCGGATGCACCACCTGCATGACCAGCTGCGGCCGCGCTGCCGCCGGGTTGAAGACGAACACGCCCCAACCGTTGCGGAAACTGCCGATGACATCATCCGTCAGGACCGTATCCACGTTCGGGTCGATGAAACTGCTGTCCAACCGCTCGCGGAAGACATAGAACGCGCGGCTCATCGACGTGTCCTGCAGCTCGATCAACTCGTAATTCCACGCGCTGTCCGCCGCGGCCAATTCCGTCTCCGCGAGGCTCCAGTCCCCAACCAGCGCGTGATCAAAGACACTCCGCCAGGCAGTCAGCGTCGCATCGCCTTCGGGAGTGGACGGAATCGTCGAGAAGTGCCCGAACCCGTTCAACTGCGGATCAAAGAACGCCGGCCCAAAATCATTATAGCCGGGCCGGGCCACGCCCTCGACCACGTGGCTCATCCAATTATCATACGCGCACCCCGCGCAACTCCCCTGCAGGAATCCGCGCACGGTTCCGGATTCGACAGCCTGCGCCGCCGCGCTGCCCGCACTCCCCAGTAGGATCAACAATACCAAACTGCCCGTCCGCATATTCTCACCCGGTTAGTCTTATAGCATAACCTATGCGATTTCACATAGCTCAAGAGCCCGTCGAAATGTAAAGTACAAGGTAGCCCGTGCCAGATCGAAAGTCAACTCCCGGACGCGCTGAACCTACAATCCACATGTTTCCGGACCGGGAGGTCATTCACGCATCGAGCATCGTTCCACAGTTCACAAAGCGTCATTCGTGTCGCACCGCCCGCTGCCAGCTTCACTGACGATCGCTGAACACGCTGATTAACAGCACGATCCTCCTCAGGCCAATCGCGACCCGGACGGTCGTATGATAAGCGACCCATGCAGGAAGTTCCTGATTTGACTTGACAATCGCCGGGCGTCATGGTATCTTAGCAATCGTCGGCGGTGGCCGGTTCAACCGATGGTAGCCTGCAATTCATCCAATCCGCCGGTCCCGCTTGAGACCCGCTATGGATGACTATTGCGGATGCCCCCTCCGCTCTTACCGCTCCCGATATTTGTTGAGACCGCTGAATCGACAAGCAAGATCATTCCGGCGCGTGCACCATAGCGCGACGCCGCGTACAAGGAACTGATGGGCATGACTGAGCCTTATCTCGCTGGCCGCCGCACTTCTGGAACTTCGGTTCCGCTCGGTATGATCGTGGCCGTTGCACTGATGCTCTTATCCTCCGGAGCCTATGCTCTTCCTCCCGTCCCCCCGACTGCGGGTCTGGCTGACCCGTCGCCTCTAATCGGCGTGTCCTTGCCTCTCATCCCGTCGCCACCGATCGAGACCCGCTTTCCCGGCCGCAGGGAGGTGATCTCGCCGGGAATCTACGGCCAAGCCGGTCCGTGGATCGCTCCGCCTGTGGATCGTTCGACGCTGGACCTCGTTGCCGAAGTCTGGGTCGATGACGATTTCAGCGAGGGCAACGCCGGCGGCCATACGTGGGCGACCGATGCGTTCGCCACCATTCGTGAGGGTATCGCGGCGGCTGATGCCGGGGCGACCGTGCATGTCTATCCCGGAATCTACCACGAGACCACGCCGGGGTGCTATCTGTTTGACGCTTCCGGACCGCATCAATTCGGACTCTTCCTCCCTGCTTCCAAGCCGGGGATCATTATCGAAGGCGTGGACGGCGCCGGTTCGGCGATCGTTGACTATCACAGCATCGCGGCCGAGGTGCTCTATACCGCGGTCAGTGCGTCCGGGACCAGCGGGGTGTTCGTGGAGGCCGACAGCGCCACGATTACGGGCCTCTGGATTCACAACGAAGCCGCTCAGGAGGTCGATCAGACGTTCGAGATTATCGGTGACGGATTCACGCTGCGGTATTGCAAGATCGACGACTGGGATCAGACCTACTGGTACGGCGGTTCGACGAGCTTCTTCGACTGGCGTTACGACACCGTGAACGCGCAGTCGCACATCCGCACGTACTCGGTCGAGTACAACTTCTTCCCGCGCAATAATACCATCGATATCGCCAACGGTACCGGTTATGGCTGGCCGGCAAGCGGACGCGTGATTCGTTTCAATGATTTCGACTCGAATCTGGATATCTACAGTTCGTGCAGTTTCACCGGCACGGTCCCCGCGATCGGTTGGTATGTGTATCCCGTCGGCGGCGCGGTCATCGCGGGGAACACGTTTTCCAACGGTGCCTCGCAGTATCTCACGGCCCGCGGAGTTTACGACGACGCGCAATTCGACTGGGCCGCCTATTGGAACGACAACACGTTCGACCGCAAAGTGGCGCACGGCTCCAATCCGCCGGGTGTGCTCGCGGAATACACCTCCGACGTCTATGAGCACACGCGTCGCATCGGCACGGTGATCGCGGATGAAATCTTCTACGCGACGGCGGGCGAAACCGTGCTGATCGGCGGCGGCGGCTACGTCGAGAACCTGCTGGTCAACAAGTCCATCTCCTTAACCGGCTCGGGCGCGGCGGCGACGACGATTTATCCCGCGGTCTCCGATCCCGGACCCTGCGGCGGTGCTTCGTTCCAGAATTCTCAGGTGCTTATCGTCGCGGCCCACGACGTCACGATTTCCGACCTTACCATCGACGGCGACAATCCCGCGCTGGCCGGAGGCATTGCCGATGGCGCGGTCGATATCAACGCGCGCAACGGGATCATTGAAGCCGACGGTCCGTGGAACAATCTGGTGGTACACCACTGCACGGCAAAGAACCTTTATTACCGCGGGATCTATGCGCGCAGCGGCGGCAGCGGCTTCCATTTTCATCACAATACCGTGCTGAATCTCGATGCCTGCCCGTACGGCATCGGCCTTTACAATTTCGGCGGATCAGGCATCATCGAGGACAACGCCGTGGCTTACTGCGGGGATGCCATCGCCGCCAACGGGTCACGCGGCACACAATTTCTGCGCAACGTCGTCACCAACAGCAGCAGCGGAGTCCACACCGACAACAGCGTCGGGCCGATCGCGGACCAAATCCGGAACAATCAGGTCAGCGCGGGCGGGCCGAACAGCTATGGCGTGTGGGTGTTCTTCCCGGCTGTGAATACGACTCTCGACAGTAATCAGGTTACGAACAACGATGTCGGCCTGTTTGCGTGGGGCGGAGTCGGCGGTGTCAGCCAATTCACCAGTAATTTCGTGGACGGCCAGAACCGGCCCAATTCAGTTGGGATCGCGGTCACCCCGGGACCGGACAGTTGGGCGTCGTGGCAGGCCGACGTCGCCTGTGATTTCAGCGGCAACACCACCGCCAATTGCACCTATGGCTTCGATCTTGAAACGGATGAAGACGGCGGCTTCGCGACCACCGTCACGTCCGCTGCCTACTCACAGACCGGACATAGCTATGATATCTACGTTGCGGGTCTCGGTGCGTTGAGCTACTCCGGCCTCGGTGGTCATACCGTCGTCGTAGGTTTCCCGGCTCGCGCGCAGGACGGGATCGATTTGGCGTTGGGCAGTACCGTCTATCTGGCGGCGGGAACCTATGTCGGACAGCTTCACATCGCCAATCACGCGGAATTGAACTTGATCGGCGCGGGCATCGGTTCGACGGTGGTGCGGGCCCCGGCCACGGCAATGCCGCTCTACTTTCCGACCCCGGTCTATAACTATCCGATCATCTTCTGCGACCATTCCACGGTCCACATCTCCGACCTCACGGTGGATGGTGACGGCAAGGGAAATCTCAATCAGCGCTTTCACGGCATTGGGTTCTGGAACTCGGCCGGATCGGTTACGGACTGTTACGTGACGCGTGTCCGCAATACGCCGTTGAATGAAGCTCCGGGCGGCATCGGCATCTATGCCAATGGCTCGCTGCCGGGTCCTTACGCGGTAGCGGTCACCGGCTGCACGATCGACGACTGTCAGAAGGGCGGCATTACGCTGAACGGGGCCTCGACCCTCGGCACGGTGTCGAACTGCTCGGTGACACTGGCGGGACCCACCGCCGCGGCCGCGCAGAACGGAATTCAGTTTGGTTTTGGCGCGAGCGGTACGATCTCGGGCTCGACATCGAGCGGCTGTGCCTACCTGCCGAGCGGGACCCTTTCGTGCGGCTACCTGTTCTACGAAGCCGGTCCGGTCAACGTGACGAACTCCGGCGGCTCCAACAACCAGATCGGCGCCTACTATGTCGAGACCAGCGGCAGCTACAACGGCGGCACGTTCAGCTCGGCTTCCGGCATCACCTATTATTCGGCGGGCGTCGGAGCGGATAATCGATCGCTCACGACCGGCCGCCGGAATCTGAGTCCGCTGGTGGATCCCGTGCCCGGGCACGGACCGCTTGATGCCGCGCAGGATGAGGTCGTCAGTTTCTCGAATCTGACCGTGATCGGAACCACGCCCGTCTCGGTCAATAGCTGGGGCATTGACGTCTATAGCTCGAGCTTCAATGTGGATGTAACCGTGACCGACAACGTCGTGACGAATTGGGACAAGGGCATTTCATTGGACATCGTCTCGCCCGGAACCATCAACATCGGCACTATCACGGGCAACCGCATGACGAATACGAATAATGCCCTTGATGATTCTCCGGGCCATAGCTGGAACGGCAACTGCTACAGCGATTACGCACTGAACTCCGGTTTCGGCTTCGGACGTTACGATATCCCCAATGCCGGGAATCAGGACCCGAATCCGAATCCGAATGGCTGTTCCAACGTCGATCTGGCCCTCGCCGATCCGACGATCGGCTGTGTTGCGGGCGATTCCTGCAACGTCGATGTGTTGCACGTCATGATCGACCGTGCCGCGCTCACCAATCTGCGCCTGGTCTTTCAGCTTCCCTCCGGCTTCCAATTGCTCGACCCGGCCAATGGGGCGGCACTGCCGCAAGCTCCGGCCGACTCAAATACGGTCTTCGCGCAGGTCAACGCCCTAGCCGGCGACTCGTTTGAACTGGACATCGCATGGGACGGTTTTGCCGGCGGCAGCTCGGGAAATCCGGCTCAGAAAGTGGCGTCGATCCCGCTCCGGAATGTCGGCGCCGTGAGCGGATCTTACAAGATCAGTGGCGCGCATTCACTCTGGATCGACACCAACGGCGGTCAACACACCGATGACATGATTCTCTCCGCGATTTCGGTCATTGTGGACTGTACGCCGCCGACCATCACCTCGTTCTCGAATCCGGCAACGTGCTCCGCCTTCGGCTCCGCGCTGTTGTTGATTGACAAGTTGACGGTGGTGCTCGACCGCGGGGTCGATGGCTCGGCTCTGGATTCGGCCTGGGTCACCTTCAGCCCGGGCGGTTACTCGTTCCCGCTCTTCGGGTCGAACCCGGTCTCTAATCCGTACACCGTCACCTTTCCGGATGCGGGCAGTGCCGCTGCGTTTTACGCAAACCTGTTGAACAATGGTTGCACGACGCTCACGCTTCACGTGAGGGACGCGCGCTGCAACGAAGCTGCGACCGTCGATCTCGTCGTGGGCCGTGATGAAACAGCGCCGTCGCTCGCGGTCAGCAATGGCACTCCACCGAACTTCTGTTTCAACAACGCGGCGGGTGCGAACTTTGGCGGCAGCGAGCTCGACAACTATCTGGATGTCACGTGGCTGCCCGGCACCGATCCCTGCCATGCGGCAACGGGTACGCTGCACTTCGCCCACGCCGGGGTCCCGGACTGGGTGGCCGAAATCAACGACTCAGGCTATCCCGGCTCCGACTCCACCGCGCTTGAGCTTTGGAACTGGATGCTGACGGTGCCGGGTCTGGCAACGGCCAACGGCGACTCCTTCACATTCGACGTGCGGGCCGAGGACTGCGCTGGAAATACGAGCGGTATCCAGCAATTCACGATTTGTGTGGACACGCAGGCGCCGGAAAATACGATCGCCGCGTTCGATGCCCGCCCGGCACACAACGGTGTCTGGCTGAATTGGTCGTGGGCGGCTGGTTCGCAGGCTCAGGAACTTCGCGTTTACCGCAGCGCGCTGTCGGGCGAATATCCGGGCTATCCCAATGCCCTCTGGAATTCGGACGCCAACTACCCGACGGCGACGGTCCCGCCCGCCGGCTGGACCCTTGTTGCCGCGCAGTCGGCCTTGAGCGGGATGCAGACCTCCGCCGGGATGGTCGCCGCCAACAATCGCGGGGATTTCCATCAGCACATCACCGACTCTGACACGTTTTGGCTTGACGCCGATGCCGGTTGGATCGACGGCGATGGAAACGCCTCGACTTATCGCGACATCTATCGCTATCTCACTTTCGTCCGCGATGCGGGTGGAAACTGGTCCACGGGTTTCGCTCCGACGATGGGCGTGAATGCGGATCGATCCACCAACTACTGGCTCGGCGACTTCAGCACCGCGGACGGTGTCGGCCCGACCTCGTCGCGCGGCCGCGTGGACTCTGACGACCTCACGCTGCTTTCCGTCGTGTACTTCTCGTCGGTTGTCGGCGATTTCCGTAACATCGGCCCGGTCCTCGTCGAGAACGGTGGCGTCGGTAAAGGCATTCCGACACCGGATGTTGCCGGGACGATTGACTTTTCCGATCTGGTTCCGATGACCTTCAACTACAACATGGTCGCGCCGGTCGGCAATCCGCTGGAATTCTGGATGGCGCCGCTGCCGGAGGAGCTGCCGCCCTTCGATCGCCTCGATCAGGCGCCGCCCGGCATCGCGATTTCGATTCCGGACGAATCGGCGCTTGGAGCCGGCGACGAATTCACGGTCGCGCTAACACTAAGCGGGAACACCGAGAACAGGGTTAAGGCAGCCGAGGCGGAATTGCAGTTCGATCCGTCCGTGTACGGATTCGTATCGTCAACCTCCGGCGATGTCCGCGCGGCGGGCGAGTTATTCTTCAAGGTCGCCGAGGTTGCGGGCCATCCGGGCAGGCTCGGAATCATTGCGGCTTCGTGCGGCGGCCGCACGACTCTGACGGGCGACGGAACCATCGCGGCGATCACGCTGCGCGTGCGAAGCGCGGATCCCGCGCGGGCACAGCTCTCGCTCGCGGCGATCAAACTGCTCAGCAACACCGGTGCGACGCTGGAAATGACGGGCAACGTTCTGAATGTAGGTTCTTCGGCCATGCTGCCGCAGTCGTACGCGCTCTACCAGAACTATCCGAATCCGTTTAATCCCACCACGAACATCCGGTTTGATCTGAAGGAAGCCGGGCGGGTCACGCTAATGGTACACAACGTCCTCGGGCAAGCGGTCGCGACGGTACTCGATCAACACCTGGATGCCGGGCGCCATCAGGTTACGTTTGACGCCGGCGGCTTGTCCTCCGGTCTCTATGTGTATTCCATCAGTGTAAACGGTTTCACGGACCTGCGGAAGCTGGTGTTGATGCGCTGATCGCGCGTCCGAACCGATGAAGATGCGAAGCGAAAGTTAATCGGGAAGATCCATGATTCACTATTGGCGAATATTGCTGATTACGGCCTTGGTCGCGAGCAGTGTGACTACGGCTCAGGCGATCCAGCTCTATTTCGCGCCGGACAGTTCCTTCGCCGCGGTCGGGGACACGATCCGGCTCTCCGGTCAAATCACACCGACGGACACGCTGCGCGGGTTTTCGGTGTACCTGGTGTATGACACGACCAAGCTCGCTCTGGTGGGTGCGCCGGTGCCGGGATCGCTGATTGCGAGCCGCTCCGATCTCGATTTTCGCTATGCCGACCATGTCTTGTCCGCTCCGGATTGGTTGGAGGTTGGCGCCACGGTGTTCAGCGCGGACTACTGGGCCGGGCCGGGTGAGCTATTTCAAATGAGCATGGTCATGCGCGGCTGCGGAGACGAAGGCATGACGGCTGAAGTCGGCTTCCGGCAGCCCGGCGGCGAGTACATTGCGGGCGACTTCTCGTCGCCGGCATTTCTGATCTGCGATCGCGTTCCGGTTCAGCCCGGTCAGCTGGTGGCCGCTCCCTGGCCCGCGGGCTCGGTGACCCTTCGTTGGAATCGCGTCATGAGCGACACACTCGGGCGTCCGATTCTGTTCCCCGTGCGGTACGACATCCACCGTCAGCCGGTCTTTCCGTTGTTTGGGCCTGAAATGGTGATCGCAGCAACGGCTGACTCGGTATTCGTGGATGCGCTGGATTCTACGGAAACGTATCACTACACGATCACGGCCACGACGACTCCCTGAGCGCGACTCGAACTCCGCCGCATGATAAGGCCCCGTTGCTCGACGGGGCTCTTTCTGTTATGAAGCGGTGGATGGGTGTGAGTGACGCCGCGGAATGTCACGGAGTGAGCACGATCACTCGATAGTTCCACGACTGCCCGTCCATCCCAATGGTGTTCGAGGCCACGGTGTCAGCGGTTTCGGTGAGCACCACTTCGGGTTCAGGCACGGGCAGCATCTGTTGTCCGAGGACGCGGTAGATCGGCGCAGACCAGAGCGGCCGCTGCAGGGTGTCCAGCAGCACTTCGTGCCAGCGCAGGATTACCGTCGGTCCGAGATTTTGATAGCAGGTCAGGTTTGACGCGGGCTGTGGTACTCGCGGGCACACACCGACAATGGCTCCGGCAAATGCGACGGGGACCGCATTCCCGCCGCCGTCAAGGAAGATCGGCGCAAACGGTGCCGTCATGACGGCATCACCGCACGTCCGCGTGGCCAGCGTCAATTGAAACAGTTCGCCCGGTCCCTGCCAGAGATCGGACCCGATGATGGTCGCGGTCACCTCGAGTAGTGTCGGGTGCATCGGCGCATGATCGAAGTAGTCGAATTGCAGTCCGCTGTGTCCGGCGACCAGAGGTCCCGGCAGCAGAGGCGGGATCAGATCGATAACATTCGTATCGTAGGCCAGGTAAACCGTGAAGCTTCGCAGCAGATCGCTGGCCGTGATCCGAGCGGAGAGTGTGACCTCTTGACCGGCGCTGGCTTGCAGCGTATCCGGATCCAGGTAGAAATCCAGCGATAACGCAGGCACCGTCATCAGAAGCAGCAACGACAACCGTGTCAGGATTCGGATTCGCATGCCGTAAGAAATCTCGATTATTGCTGCCGGGCGGAAGTGACCGATGTTCCGATCGACGGCAGCGATTGAGGAGCAGTTACATGATACCCCGGCGGACAGGGAAAGTCAAGTCGCTTCGGCCCCGGCCACAGAACCGTCGCCATCCGGTTGCAATTCGAGTTCCAGCGGAGTCGCTGTCATGTATTTGAAATTAAAGGTCTTACAGAATCTCAACTTGTACCGACGGGACGGTTGAGCTCCGGGGTGCGCCTCTTTGGTCGGGATGGATCGCTGCGTCGGCCTTGAGGATATCGCACAAATAGCTTACCTTGTGGCGATTCATTTCCACGGACCATAGTCAGAGTCGCATCTCTCCCGCCGGCCCAAATCCATTTCCCCTGTGAGCACTACCCCCGCAACGGATTCTCAGGCAGAATCCAAGAATCTATCGATGCGCGAGAGCTTTCGCATCATGTTCCGCGCCTCGCGCGCCTATTGGCTGGTCAATCTGGTCAATTTCGGCGACGGCATTGCGTACTTCGGTATTCTGAATCTGCTGACGCTGTTCATTCACGATCAGTTGGGCCTAACGGATACCATGACCGGTGTGGCGGTGTCGGTGTTCACGGGTGCGGTGACGCTGTTCATGTTTTTCGGTGGGTTCGTGTCAGACCGGCTCGGCGTGCGCAAGGCGCTGATGGTGTCGCTGCTATTCTTATTGTTGGGCCGGATCTTCCTGACCTCGAGTCCGCTGTTCGATGCGACCGGAGTGCTGCTCTGGACGAGTCTCGCACTGATGGCCTTGGGAACGGGAGTGTTGCAGCCGTCGCTGTATGCGGGAGCGAAGGAATTTTCGGATCCGCGCACGTCGGCGATCAGTTACAGTCTGATCTATGCGATCATGAATTTCGGGATCGTGATCGAGAGCTACATGTCTCCGTTCATCCGCGAGCGCGGCGGGATCGAGGCGGTGTTCTGGACAATGGCGGCGGTAAACGGCGTGGTGCTGGTGGCGATTCTGCTCCTGTTTACGCGCAAGGTCGAGGATCGTGACCGGGTGGTACACATCGAGCCGCCGAGGCCTGAGCACGCGACGCTGAAGCAGAAGCTCAAGGCGCTGCCGATTCTCGATGCGCGGTTCATGGCATTCATCTTCATTCTGCTGCCGGTGCGGACGATGTTCGCGCATCAGTGGTTGACGATGCCGCACTACATCATGCGCTGTTTTCCGGAATCTGTCGGCGCGCGATATGAGTGGTTTCAGGGGTTGAATCCACTGATTATCACGGTAGCGGTTCCACTGGTGGCGGCGTTGACGCGCAAGGTGGATATCATATTCATGATGGTGCTGGGGACGGTGATCTCCGCGGCGGCGACGTTCATTCTCGCGCCCGCGCCGGATTTGACGCTGCTGATCACTTACATATTCGTGTTTTCGATCGGCGAGGCGATCTGGTCGAGCCGGTTCTTTGAGTACATTGCAGATCTCGCTCCGGCGGGACGGGTGGGGGCGTACATGGGGTTGGCGGGGATTCCGTGGTTTTTCGCGAAGTTCACGACAGGTTTCTATTCGGGATTCATGCTGGAGAAGTTCATTCCCGAGCAGGGCGCGCAGGACAGTGGGGCGTTGTGGATGATTTACGGCGTGATCGCGCTGATTTCGCCGCTGGGGTTGTTGGTGATGAAGAAGTGGATGGTCGGCAGAACGGAAGCAAGCGGAGAGCAGAAAGCGGAAATTCGGATAGGGTAAGTGGGCGCGGGGTGGGGAGATGCACGGTAATTGACGGAACGAACTCAGGCTGAAACGATGAAGGATGAACGACGACGTTGAGGAGGGCATGCGAGGACATTGTTTGCCCAAACGAACTGGTTTACTCTTTGAGAATCAGAAGCTTGTACGGTTTTTGTCGAGGTAGATTGCATCGCCAGCAATGGCCGATAGATGAACGAAGATAGATGATAGATGAGGAGTTGAGAGCTGACTCTGACCCACTTGGACGCTCATAATATACGAAATTTTGGTCAAAAAGTCAATCGCTGTGGCTTAAAATGTACAAGTCGCTGTTCATCCTGATGTTGGGGGTCGCGGGCGCTGCCAGCGCCAGAGATGGGGCACATGGAGACATGTGCCGCCAAGGGCAGAGTGTCTTCTTCGTGGCCAATGAGGGGCAGTGGGACGAGCCGTTTGCGTTTAAGCTCAGCGCGGGAGGCACGACGATTTGGGTGACGGAGGCGGGGTTGACGATTGACATTCGAGAAAATCGAAAATCGAAAATTGAAAATCGAAATGCCGAGTTCCGAGACCGATTCCGGCCGGGTTGCGCGGACTTAACCCGGCTCGGCGGGCTAAATCCTTGAACGACTGGATCAGCAGAAATAGGCAGAGGCCTTCACAACTGAGGTACCGCGTGAAGTGTGGCTCCGCGGATTTGGACCCAGCGGCACGTGTGATTATGTGCGAATAGCTGATGAAGGGCTGGTCGCCCAGGTTAACGACTGGATTCAACTCGGACTGCCCGCTCCGCCCGATCCCCTGTATGACCTTGTGCTTTTGCGCCGAATTAATCGAACCTATCCACACGAGATGGGCCACGTTTTCGGAATTAGTCATCACGACCCGAGCGCTGCGGGTCAATATTCTTGTTTTATGAAAGCCCCATTTCTCGACGATTTGCACGCAGATTGGACCCAGTATAGCTGCGGCGAAGGATATTTGGATGATCAGTGGAACTGTGCTAGTGTAGTGTCTCACTCAGATTGCAACTTATCGAGGGCGGCGCGGGCGTGACGGAACTTGGTAATGATGTCGTCGGCGGTTGCGGCCCAGCGAAACGGGGTTGGGTTGTCATTGTGCTGTTCCACCGCTGACATAATGG